>JBILOD010000593.1:0-2624 GCA_044374645.1 Pseudobdellovibrionaceae bacterium
CTGGCAGCATGGAAACAGAGACCTTCATTGAAACTCGAAATCAAACCACACAGCCGGTGGCGCCAATGCCCGTCTTTAATAACCCGGCGGTAGTGGCCCTCGGTTGGTATTTTGTCTGCCCGGCGCAGGAGATTAAACCAATGCAGGCCAAGGGCGTGGAAATCGGGGGTCACCATTTGGTTTTGTATCGCGGCGAGGACCACAAAGTGCGAGCTCTCGATGCGTATTGTCCCCATATGGGCACCCATCTTGGTGTGGGCAAAGTCGTTGGCAATCAAATCCGGTGTTTCTTCCATCATTGGAAGTTCAATGAGCGCGGTGATTGCACCAAAATTCCCTGCCAGAGAGAAATTCCTGCTCGTGCCAAACTAAAATCCTATTCAGTGACTGAAAAGTATGATGCCATTTGGGTTTATCCCGATAACAATATCGACATCCCTTTGGCCGATTTTGAGGAGCTGAAAGGTCAACCCCTCCTCACTGTTTTTGGGAAATCGTATACACGCACTTGCCACCACCACGTGACGATGATTAACGGCATTGACCCTCAACACCTAAAAACAGTTCATAACCTGAATATCGAGATGGATTTAGATATTTCTGAACGGTATGGTGGCCGACACATTGATATCAACCTCTCTGGTAAAATTCCGGATGTGACTTTCAAAGAGAAGGTGGCACAATTTCTGTTAGGTACTACCTACGGCTATTCCATGCGCTACGATCATGCCTCGACGGGGCTTTTAACTTTGATGAAAAATGTGTCCCTTTTCGGAGGTTCGTTGAGGCTTCCAACACTTCATATGATTTTCGCCTATCGACCACTGACCCGCGGGACAACCTTTGTACAGCCAATTTTTATCACTAAAAAACGTTCTGGCCCTCTGGGATTTTTAATCAGTCGATTTTTGATCTTTTTAACTCAACGTGGTTTTTTTGCTCTCCAGGGTGAAGACGGGATGGTCTATGAAAACATGCGTTTCTACCCGCAAAATCTCCTGCCCATTGATAAGCCAGTGGCGAAGTTCATTCAATACGTCAATAAACTTCCATTGGGACCGTGGCGCCTCCCCTAATAATCCTTCTTCATATAAAAAGTGACGAACATAGTCTTTCGATTGAAAGTGTTACTTTTCGCGCACTTTGAATTCCGCCGGTTTCTTTAAATTGAATGACTATCACGAACCTTTTAAAGTAAGACCGGACTACCTATGAAAAAGCCATCTAAAAACTCATTACCTGCGGCACCGTCAATTCATTTGGTCCTCTTTGCTTTTTTATTGATGATGATTGGATGTGCCAGTACCCCTTATGAAGGCCACGGCCCCAATTTTGCCTTGAAGAATCAAAATGAAATCCAAATGGAACTCACCAATTTTAGCCTCGAGTATGGATTCTTCAGAGGTCTTCGTATGGGTGGCAAAAAATATGAACGAGAATCTCTCGAACAATTAATCGAGCGAGTTTCTCCAGATTCTTTTAAGTTGTATTTGATCGAAGGCCCAGAAACAGGTGTCGATGCCTATAACGATTTTTTGCGCCACCAGTTTGGCTACTCGTCAAAAGAAAATACGAGTGTTCCGCGATGAAAAAAACTTTCTATTTTCTTTTTGCCGGTCTTACAGCCATCTCCATCATCTTGTATTTTGCGGCCAATCACTTGGTCTCCACTTTCAAGGCACGAACGGGTATCGAATTAGATTGGAGACAAATCACATTGTCCATTGACCCGGTCAATTTGCATTTCGGAGGCATCAATCTAACCTGGAGCGTGAATGAAAACCTGCAGATTGGCCTCGAGGACCTGCAAATGGGTATCAATCCCGATGCCCTGACTTTTTCAAATGGTAGGATCAATGTTTATTTGTTTGATCCTACCCATAGTCGCACAACGAACCCCCAAAAGCTTCTCGAGATACTGAACCAACTGCCTGTTCGTTCTATAGCTCTCGCATTCAAAAATGTGGAGGTTAAGGTCTTTAACAATGGTGTGACATGGCTTGAAAGCAAATTTCAGAACGCCGACATTTCCTATGCCATGCATTTGTTTAAGATTCATTTCGACCTCGACTCTCGTCTTCAAAAGCCTTTTTCGGACCGATCCGATGTTTATTACAGCGTTCGCGGATCGGCCTTTGGTAGTTTCGATCGGGATCATTGCGAATTAGTTCTCAGACAGATTGAGATTTCAGAAAAGCTTCGGCGTTTTCAACTTTCTGGTTCTGCTAACCTCGAAATCAACGCTAAGAGCATGAACTATGGGGCCGAAGGTCAAATCCAAGAGGTCAATATCAAAGATCTGCTCACTATTTTGTCGCATGATACGATCGAACAATTACCAATAGAACTCAACGAGGGATTGATTGATCCTACCACCTTCAATATTAACGGCACCGTCAACGGTGATGGCCAGGTAGTCACAAATAAAATCGATTTAAAAGGGGGGATTCGTCAACTTAAGGGTCCGACGCTTATATCCTCTCAAGGATTTTCATCCCAATTTAGCTTTCAGCTTGAAGGCGATCAACGGGAGACTCGATCGATCCTAGAGCTCCAGAAAATGGCGATCGACCTGCCATACCTTTCACTCACTGACGCTTCGGCATTATTCCAACTCAACCCAT
>JBILOD010000112.1:0-9218 GCA_044374645.1 Pseudobdellovibrionaceae bacterium
TCGCTAAAAAGGATCTCTATCAACAACTGGCCCTCCACCACCAATCTTGTGATGACCTTAATCCACCGCAAGCGCCCTTTATTCTTCTTGCTGAATTAGTCGATAAGGCTCCTGATCTTCTAAGTCAATCCATGCAACTGTTTGGTGGGATCGGCTATATGATGGATTCTAAAATTGAATCGCTCTTCCGGGCCAGTCACTTTATAGCTTCCCTCTTCGGCTCACCGCTAAAAATTCGCCAGCACGTTATCAATATCAACCACATCAAGGAGATTTATGCTTAAACTTTCTGGTCCACTAGCATCAATTCCAGGTCTCTGCGCCGCCAATCCCTCTGAAGCTTTAATTCAAAGAATCGTTTCATTGCTACCTAAAACCATGGATGACTGGGAACAATGGCTTCAATGTGTAAAACATAATCGGGTGGAAACCCAGGTTCTCAGCTCGATCACCAAAAACAACTTAGCAGCACCACGATGGGTCGTGGCGGCCTTGGAAGATCGCACAAACACTGTCCGCCTACAAAATCGATTGAGACGAACCAATTTTCTGCGTTTACTAGCCGTGCTTCGTGAAAAAAATGTTCCTGTTATTCTCCTAAAGGGAAATGCCATCGCCAAAGAAATTTACGGCGATTATGACTATAAACAAATGAATGATATGGACCTCCTTTTTAAAAGGGAATCGCTCGATCTTCTTCAGGCCATTTACAAAGAGCAGAATTACCTCACCATTGGCGCCCTTGGCAAAAATCCCAGAGACCAAGAAAAATTCTCACATCATTGGCCCATGTACTTTAATCGCGATCTCACTTTGTTCCTCGGAACTCACTGGAATTTAATCAACCCACTTTCAAAAATAAAAATTGACCCTAACGATCTTTGGTCAAGAGCCGAGCCACTTTTCTATGAAGGCTATGAAATCCTTCGACTTTGTAAAGAGGATTTTTTGCATCATCTTTGCATCCACCTATCTCCTTACAAAGTCGGTGCCAAGGAGCTGGCTGATATCTACAACTCTCTTGCTTATTGGAAATCACTCAATTGGTCGCTGTTTGATCAAATCGTGGCAGACGCTCAATCCTACGACTCTGTTTACCGAGCACTTTCACTGAGTCAGGCCCTCATGTTCTTGAATCCAGTTCAAGAGTTTCTAGACTCTATCCGAATCAAAGTGTCTCCAGCCGTTTTGAATGAAGTGGAAAAACGTCTCGATGTTGCAGAAACAATTCTTCACACCAGAACCAATCACATTTCAAAGATTGAAAAGACTTACGCACTGTTTTCGCTCACCGAAAACCCAATAGAAAAAACTTATTTACTGGGTCAAATGTGGAAGCTCTATTTATTTCCACCCCTCTCTGATGCCGCACATTTGTGTTTCGAGATTGAACCCACATTCAAATTAAAGCAGCTGATTTGTCGAATTAAGGCACCCTTTATTATTAGCCAAGCCTTTGCTAACGATCTTGGATGGAAAGTATTTGTCCTGGTCACCCTGAGCCATCAATGGAATGCCCTTAAAGCCTGGTTTCTTTTTCTCACCCAATTTCGATTCCGTGGGCTGAACCAAAAAGCAAAAGACCTTGGAATCAACTTGCAGCAATTGCGAACGATCGCTGCCCTCGATTGAGAAATGTCATCCCCAAGGAGAACTACGATGGCCATTCAATGGAGCCGCGAAGAGAGTAAAGAGAGGTTTCCCTATCCCATTTCCCCTCTGGGTTGGTCACTTCTTCGGGCTCCGACGGAAGTATCATTACAGGCACTTTCAAAATACCTTGGTTTCAAGCAACCAAAATTTGACGACGTTGTCAGAAAAATCAATGGTTACGTCTATACCCAAAAGCACTACTTTCAAACTCGTTGGGTGGGAAAAATCCACTGGCGCAATCTATTCCAATGGATCGGGCTCCTTAGTCGCACCATACTGAAAACCTCAGTTCGGCTCTGGATAAACTCCAAGGCCCCCTGGCATTACCGGGTCCCCCTTCTCCAATGGATCTGGGGCATCATAAACTTTAGAAATTCAAAGCGGCTCTACTCAGGTGCTGAAACATTTAACCCATGCGCCCTTTTAGTAACAGAAATTCTCAATGTTCACGTCTATCCAATCGCCATTGCCGTTGTCTGTGACTGGAACCATCAAAAACAAGAACTAACGACATCTCTAGCAAAATCCTACTCTCTGCCAAACCCTCTGAGTCCTAATGAGTTCAAACGCCTTAAAGAAGAGATGGAACAGATCAGTTGTCGATTCTTTCTTCATGATTTCAATGTTTATTTTTTGAAGAACATCGTCTATCAAGGGCTCGTCTTCCAGCTTCGCATCAATGGATATTCATTGAAATTTGCCCAAGACTACCTAAACCAAGCGCTTTTAAATCTGGAAAACAATTTTTCAGTCAATGCCGCCAAAGAATTTCAAAAGCTACCTCTTCCCGATTGGCTTCGGAAATACGGCCATTTGACGGACAATTGGGATATCATGGCACCCCTGCTGTCTGAGCTTCCAATGGAGCGACTTCATCGCCATCCTCTTTCTCAAACAGTCATTCAAGACCAGAACCAAAATCCTCCACTCCTACCTGCTCCCTCGTTGTTGGGATCAACGTTTGAAAATGGTCTTGAACTCTTTCGCCAGTTAGTCGTTGCTGATGAGGAATTAAGAGCCCACAGCTCTTCACAGTTTCCGGCCATCAAGAAGCTCTTTCTCCATATCACACAGCAAAAAGACTGGCCCTCCGAGTTTCCTGCCAAGGACATTTATTTTTTGACAATCGAAGAGATCGAAGGCGCATTGATCCAAAACAACTTCCTGACCCTTCGCAATCTTATCCTTGAACGTCAAAGAGAGTACAACCAGGCACTAAAAAGTGATCCACCCATCGATTGGTCGGAAAGTTTACCATTCAGTTCGCAGCGTGATCCTAAAGGGTCATTCGCTTTGATCGGTGCCCCTATCTCAAATGGAGTAACCGTTGGTCAAGCTATTCTGATTCGCTCCATGGAGGATTTTAACAACTACCTTCCTTACAAACATATTTTAGTTGTTCGTTCGGCGAACCCCACCTACGCTCCATATTATACCTCCTGCCTAGGCATCCTGAGCGAGCGAGGCGGGCTTCTCAGTCATGGCGCCCTCGTGGCCAGGGAACTGGAAATACCTATGATTGGAGAAATTAACCATCTGTTTGAAGAAATCCACTCTGGGGACCTCTTGCGCATTGATGGTAGTCTTGGAACAATAGAGGTCTTAGCAAAGGCAGCACCTCAACAAATGCTGTCGACAAGGGTTGAACTGAATGATGAATACATTGGGAAACAAAGCACGCTCACTGACTGAAATGCAAAACCTGGGACTCCATGTTCCAGCGTTCTTTACTCTGGACACTAGTTACTATTCCGAGTTTTTGAGAAACGAGGGCATCGACCTCAGTCCTACAACGAAAATAAAAATTTTGGAAAATCTCAATTCCATCGGCGGTACTCGATGGATCGTTAGATCCTCAAGCACAAAAGAGGACGGCACCCAACACTCCTTTGCTGGACTCTTTGAAAGTTACCCCGACCTCACTACTCCCGACCAAGTGTATAATGCCGTACTTAGTTGCTGGAAGTCTGCCTGCAGTGAAAGAGTCCAAAAATATTGCGAACGATTTCATATCAATTCAACTCATATTAAAATGGCCGTTATCATACAATGCTATGTCGAAGCTGATGTTGCGGGCGTGCTATTCACAACTCATCCTACCACCGGCAGTGATAAAGAAATGCTGATCGAAGCCTGTCGTGGGGCCGGTGAACGACTTGTAAGTGGAGAAGTGAACCCCAGTCGTTACCGCATTTCTTGGTTCGGCGCCTGTTCAGTCCTTTCTGGCGAAGAGAATGACAAGGTCTACCTTTCGCAACCACAATTGGCTCTGCTTCGCCAAGCAGGACACAAGTTGCAAGCTCACTATGGAAAACCACAGGATATTGAGTTTGTCTTTAAAGGCAGCGAGTTGTTTATCGTTCAATGCCGCCCAATTACTAAATTACAGTTTGGACACGAATTGGGAGAGTGGACAACCGCCGACTTCCGTGACGGTGGAGTCTCCTCGTCCGTGGTTTCGCCTTTGATGTGGTCCCTCTACTCCTTCGTTTTTTCGAACTCTATGGCAGAATATTTTCAAAAGATTAAGCTCATTGACGAAACAGAAGCCAAGGATATTTCATGGTTTCAGGTCTTTTACGGGCGTCCCTATTGGAATATCAAAGCCGTCAAAGAAATCATGATGTCGCTTCCTAACTTCAACGAACGAAATTTTGATCAGGATCTTTCAGTCCCGGCGACTTACCCTGGTGATGGACGCACGACCCAAACCACACTGAAGGGACTATGGCGAGCCCTACCTGTATTGCGGAGTCTTGGTCGCGAATTTGAACAACAGTTCAAACGCAGCGAGCAATTATTGGCGAAGTTTCCAGAAATTGAGACCCGCTACCGCACTCTCAATTTGGAAGCTCTTTCAGACGAAGCTTTTGCTCAGCAGTTTAAAAAACTTCTGAACGATCAGAACTATATTGAAACTGAGTACTTTAAAACTATCTACAATGCTTCGAATGCCAAACTTGAATTTATGGGGACCTTCAAAAAATATAAGAGGGCCCGCCCAAATTTAGAGTACGTTCACTTAATTTCGGATCTTGGCGCTTCCAATGCCACCCTTCCTGCTAATGAGTTGCATGACATCGCGACTTTATTTCGAAGTGACATGAACATTGAGGCGCTGGAGCTGCTGCTGAACTGCGGCCCTTCCATTCAACTTGCAGATCTCCAGCAACTCCCAGCTGACCTAGCAAAGGCGCTCACTGAATTTATTGAACGTTACTATTACCACAGTGAAAGGGAGCTGGACTTACGAGTTCCCCGCTGGTCAGAAAACTGTCGGTTCATCTGTGCCACCCTCAAAACACTCATGACAACCGAAAATCTTCCCCACTATCAGGAACTACAACTGCGAAAAACCGAGATCTACCAATCAGCCCTGCAACTCTTAAAGGAAGCCCATCGTGATACCTGGATGAATTTGATTCCCGGAGCTCTCCAAAACTGTCTTCAAAAACTAAATCGTGTCCGCCGTTTTCTATGGCTACGAGAAGAACTGCGTTGCCTCTCCACGCGAATGTATTTTTTCATTCGTCGATTTGCGATCGAACTGGCCCATCGAAAACACATTGCCGTCGACCCTGGTTCTTTCAGCAAGAGCCTAGTGTTTTACAGCGCTCACACTGAATTGCTACAGTTAGCGCAAGGCAAACTCCCACTCGATGAGTTCCTACCGCGCGCACAACAGAACATGGATTACTGCCACGGTTTCGAGAATTTCAATAACCCCAATGAGATTGGTCATCGCTATAATGGAATCATGACCCAATCACTCTTAAATGCTACATTGGCAGCCACGTCAGAGGCTCCTACCCTTCAAGGAATCGGTTGCAGTGCAGGAAAAATTAAAGCCACCGCACGAGTCATCACCGACATCAGTCAGTCGGCGCGGCTTAAATCGGGAGAAATTCTTGTGACCCGATTCACTGATCCAGGTTGGACGCCGCTATTCTCACTGGCTTCAGGAGTGATCTGCGAGACAGGTGGTCTGTTGTCGCACGCGGCACTGATCTCCCGAGAGTACGGTATTCCTTCGGTGTTAAATGTTAAAGATGCGACAAGTTCCATTAAAGACGGACAAGAAATTGAGATTGATGGCACTTGTGGTGAGGTTTACCTAACATGAATAACGAGATTGAATTTGTCTCTTCACTCATACAGCCTTATCCCAAATCCCATCAACAACTCACCTTCCCGTTCGAGAGCGATGCGGAAGTGGTAAAACTTGGATCGCAATATCTTTGCATTTCCCAAGACACAGTTTCAGAGGAAATCAGTCTTGGATTGATTCGTCACCCTGAAACCTTGGGGTGGCTGACAGTGATTTGTTCACTTTCTGATCTCGCGGCAACAGGTGTTCAGACCCAGGGAGTCTCAGTGGTCTTAGGATTGCCAACAACTACTTTGCCTCAGTTCGAATCGCAATTTCGCCACGGGGTGGAGCAAGCACTGCAACACCATTCAGTGGCGTTAGAGGAGTATTCCGTTTTTGCGAGTCCTCACCTGATCACAACTTGCACAGCCTATGCTCTGTCGAAAGCTCCTCCGCCGTTAACCCGACTCGGCCTGCGTGAAGGGGATATTCTTTATTCCACGGGCCCGTTTGGGTGGGGCAATGCTGTCGCACTGTGGAATGTGATGGCGGACCGATTGAGTTCAGAGATCGCCGCAAAGATTGATGCTCAATATCGCCCTGTTCCAAGGATTAAAGAGGCACTGTTTATAAATAAATGGGCTAGCACCTGCATAGACAGTTCGGATGGAGCTTTATTTACCATAGCCCTCATGAGTGAGCTCAATCAAATAGGTATTCACTTTCATTATGATGACAAATCCATTCATCCCGTCGCTCTTGAATTGTCGCGAAAGACAGGATTGCCCACCTGGCTGTTCTTTGCCGCTCAAAATGGAGAGTTTGAACTGCTCTTTTCGATTCCCGCACTTAAACACAATGACTTTCTACAAGCCTCTTTGGCTGAAGGATTTCACTTTCTCAGGATTGGCGAAGTGCGTGGAAAAAGTGGATTAACCTTTGTCGGAGAGAAAAAACAATTGCCGCTTGACCTTAGTCCCATTCAAAATATGCTTTATGAGGGGATTAACCCAGAACAGTATGTTTTGGGGCTGCTGAATTACTATCAGCAAAATCTGAAGGAATAGAGACCGATCACAAGGATCAAAACATGGATGTCACTCCTATTGGAGAAAGTTTTGACCTCATGGATTTGCCCATTGAGAATCCGAATCAGATTCATTTAATGAATCTACGCGATTACTTTGGAGCCAATATCGAGGCCAATGTTCAAACATTTGAAAGTATTTTTCGTCCTCTTTATCAAAAGGGGTATTTACTCTATCATCGAGAAATACGAGGACCAATAGGTCCCCATGTGCAAGTTTGGGATCACGTCAAACAACAATCCACCTCAATGTTGATGTTTGGCTCTAACAATTACTTGGGGTTTGCGAATGATGCCTTCATTCGTGGCAAAGTCCAAGCTGCCATCGATGAGTATGGAATCGGAATGGCCGGACCGATGATTTTAAATGGCCATGGGCAAGCTCAACGGGATCTCGAAAACCAACTTGCAAAATTTAAAGGCTGCGAAGCCGCAATGCTTTTGCCTACCGGTTATCAGGCTAACTTGGCCTGGGTAAATTCACTTGTGACTGACGACGCCCTACTTCTCTACGACGAAGCCTCACACGCCTCCCTCATCGATGCTATCCGTTTAGGACGCAAAAAAGCTTTTCGCTTTTCCAATAATGACTTATCCCATCTTCAAAACATGCTCGCTAAGTATCGTTCCGCCGATTCGACTCGTGACATCTGGGTCTGTGTTCAGGGTGTTTATTCGATGACAGGTGAATCCTCAGACCTCGGCTTTATCGCCGATCTCTGCGAAGCCCATAAGGCCTTTTTAGTTATTGATGATGCCCATGGAACTGGCGTTCTAGGGCGCGGCAAAGGTTCGGCTGAACACTTTGGAATCAACTCGAAGCTGAAACTCACCATGGGTACTTTTTCGAAATCATTTGCCGTTACCGGGGGTTTTTTGGCCGGTGACGCTGCCTCCATTAATTTTATCCGCTTCTTTGCACGTCCCTACTTTTTTTCAGCCGCCATTTCTCCAATGATTGCATCTGCGGTCCTTGCCGGCTTGGAAATTCTCAATACCCAACCAGAACGTGTTCAACTGTTGCACGAACGAGCCAACCTGCTCAGGCGTTTGCTCAAAGAAGCAAACATTCAGCATCGACAAACCGAAAGCGCAATCATTCCTGTGTATCCGCCTCAAACTGGCATCTTTCGACAGCTCGCCCTTGAACTCCATAACGAAGGCTTGTTTATTAATCCTATTGAACCGCCAGCGGTACCAGTGGGTGAAGAACGGTTCAGAATGTCAGTCATGGCCACACACTCCGAAGGTGACATTTATGAGGCCGTTGAGATTCTAAAAAGAGTCTTCAGGAGATATACGCCATGAAATTTATTGTCATTTCAGGGGCCGACGCCTGCGGTAAAGACACTCAAATAGATAAATTAGAACAATTTTTTATACGCCAAGGACTGAACACTCAAGTCCTTTCAATCCACTCCTCGCTCGCAGACTTTACCTCAGTCACCAATCCAAAAACATTGTCCGATGTACTTAACGTCTTTCTCCTAAAGTTTGAGCCCATTGCCAGAACTCTCTTTTTGCAATCGCTGATTAAAAACGCTCTTTCCAAAATCCACATTAACACCCAGATTGTAATCTTTAATGGCTATTGGTACAAATATGCCGCCTCCGAGGCCGCTTATGGAGTGCCGCTTTCATTCTGGAATCAATCAGCAGACATCTACTTTCCAAAACCCGATATCGCTGTTCATCTGGATGTGCCCTTTGAAGCTTGCTCCCATCGTCGCCAAGTTTGGACCCCTTACGAAGGTGGCCAGGCCCGGTATTGGGGAATTGCCCCACTAAGTTTCGAACAGTTCCAAAGATCCATGCACAAACAATTTCAAACATTGTTCGCCACGACAAACGCTCCGGTTTTACATATTGATGGAAACCACGATTCAGAACAGGTGACTCGGAACATCGTCTCGATCTTTGATGACAGTCCGATGCCAAAATCCACCGAACTCTTTATATGAAGCATGTACTTCTTAATCCCTATGCCGGCAGCCAACAGGCGGGACAAAGATGGAGGCGCATAGAGAACCACTTCACAGATCATCAAATCACAATGATTGAAGATCAAGAAACGCTCATTACTTCTTTGGCACAAGATGATCAGGTTATTTGCGCAGGGGGCGACGGCACTGCACACCACTTTGTCAACGAATTCATTAAGCTCCGAGGTCTTGGCCAGATTCAGAACATTCGCGTTGGTTACTTAGGAATTGGCAGCAATAATAGTTTTATTCAACCGGAAAATCAATCGACCCGCATCGGGCCTTTTTATGCACGGCATGGAGCTGACACAACCTTACGCGATTTGGTCGCCGTCACCATTCAGAATGAGGAGAGCATACAAACTCGATATATGTTGAGCAATGGGTCCTTCGGCTTATTAGCAGC
>JBILOD010000113.1:0-9217 GCA_044374645.1 Pseudobdellovibrionaceae bacterium
GAGAGTCATTGAGAGTGCCAGATGCATCGACAGCGGAGATATAAATCTATTTTGAGGAGATTCATCCAGCTGCGTCGCCGCCTGCATCACCTTAAATCCAAACTGATTGTTGGACTGAATGACTTGAATCGACGTGTCGTCGGCTATGGCAAACCAGGGCAAGAATATTAACAAAACTACTGAAATTGTATGATTAAAATGATATTCCATAAAATTCTCCTTCTTATAAACTAAAGGTTCATAGAACCACTGACCTTGATCCATCACCGTTATTTTTGAGTGAACCCTTCGGAATTCAAAAACGGCCCACTCTTTAAAACAAAGACTTATCCTTTTTCGGGCGCTTCTGTCACATTCCTAACGCATAAAGATCCACCTTGTAACTTAAGAAAGGTTAAATTGATTTTATTTATGTATCTAAATTCAAACACTTTTTTGAGACGAGCCAACAAAATGGGAGTTTGGCCTACATCTTGAAGGAATGCCCCTTCGATACTTAATGAAAGCACAAGGTTCGCAAACTAAAAAAAGGAGTCAAAAATGAAAATTACAGCCCATATGGTCATGCTTATACTATTTACGTCCTTTAACTCATTCGGTCAGGCCGTCGGCCCAACGGCTCGCATTGGTTCCCTGACCTGCGGAGGTCAAATGAGTTACCGACAAATGACTCTAAATAATCCCGATCGATTTACAAACATCAAAGTCGACCTGAACTCGAACGGAGGCACAATTCAGTTCTTAAGCAATTTCTTTTCGCCATCCGCGGAAATACAAGTGTCGAGAGACGAAGTGGTTTTTATGCAAGATCCAGGCAACGACAACTTCGTCCAAAGAGTTACGGGCAGTACTCTACATGACGACCCGAGCATCGGTTGGACAATGACTTTTGCGGGTAGTATCAACAATACTAATAGGACTAACTTTACAGGCGGCACGATTTGGATCGTACGAGATCGTCTTGAACCCGGAACTAATTTGGGTAACGATAAGACGGTTACTTACCGTGTCGAATGTGAAGGGTCATTTCTATAGATTTGAACTGTCGGAGTGCAGACAAGACTCTTTTCAACTGGGAGCCTTGTCCACGCCCTTCACCCTAGTGCTAGAGACTCCCCTTATGACACATCGGCAACAACTGTAGCTCACCTTTAGTGAACAAAACTGATGGGTCAGCGTTAAATAGATTATTGTCCAAGTGAATAAGAACAGTACTACCGTCGGCCAGTGGTTTAATATTCTCTTGCGCACGAACAAATAAATAACCGCTACGACCTTGATCCGCTGTAATCATTGTTGTGTGGCCATAACGAACCATTTGATTCACTCGAACTTCAATCTTACCATTTATGTTTCCAGTGAAATGCACAATTTCCATTCGCAAATACGTCTGGCCTTCGACCTCCACGAGATTAACACTTAAAGTCTCACTCTTATTGAGCTGACAATAAAACAATCCTTGCGTCGGATCTGGACGTTGTGCTTGAAGCGCCCAGGGCATCCCAACTCCAACAAAGGTTAGAAACACAATCAAAATACCTAATCGTTTTTTCATATCAACCTCCCATGCGAGCCAATAACAGTTCTTAGATCGCATTAAAGAAATTGAACACACCCATCAACAAAACTATAGCGATCGCGTCAGAAATTGAGACTTTTATTCCACCAGTCCCTGGACGATCTCGATAAAGAAACACTCACTCGCTACTTATAAATCAACACGCAATCCATCCGCGCAAACTCGAGCAAGTTTCCCGCTCGATCATAAATACTCATGTTGATTTTACCTCGATCAAGGGGTTTGAAGGTACTGATGAGGCCTGCCGTAAGAAAAAAATGGATCCCTTGAGCCTGATAACGATTTCCCGTCGTATAAACTCGATCAAGTGTGAGCGGAATCACCTCACCGGTCTTGGTATCAATAAATTTCAAATCCACCGCATCCAAGAACCGATAAACAAACTCACGTCCCTGCCAAAGCTTCGATGTTTCCCCACCGATCCCCACACAGTGATAGTCATTCGCCATCGCCGACGTCGCAAACAACATGCTGATCAATAGAGTCAGTAATTTTATCATGAACACCCCCTCTGCCTTTTTTGCAGCTTCAGACCGAACCTAATAGAGTCACAAGTTAAACACAATCTCTTTTCAAAAATCCATTCTGCCACGGTACAAAATTCCTGTACCCTGAAACCTATCATAGTGGAGCCCCAATTTCAGAGTGCCCATTTTCCCGACTCGATGGTAAATAAACAATGAATATTTGGGACTTTTGTGAGAATCTTTTCACAGAACGATTTGATTTGGCTCAAACTTAACACACACCTACCGCCACAAAAGGTAATTGATTTATGACTATGATGGCCAAAATACAAGAACTGGAGAATCTGTTACATGACAAAATTCCCATGGCGAAGCTCATGGGCACACGAATACTCAGTATTGATGGCTTGAGGCTAAATTTAGCATTACCCTTAAGCATTAACCGCAATCACAAACAAACTTTATTTGGCGGCAGTCTTTACTCAGGTTCAGCACTTGCCTGTTATGGAATGTTTTTGTGGGGATTACGTGAGGCAGGAATCACTTCGGAAGATATCGTGATCGCCGAAGGCAATATCAAATATGCGCACCCCGTCGATGTGGACGCGGAAATAATCGCGGAGTGGCCCGACATCGAAACTCGAACGGCTTTTTTTCAGACTCTCCAGAAGAAAGGAAAAGCCCGCATTGAAATGCGAGCCAATATTATCACTGAGAAAAGTATTTGCGCGACCTTCACCGGTCAATTTGTCGCCAAAATTCCTCAAACACGCACACTATGATAATGAATCGGTTCGCAGAGCCTTAGGTGTTTAAATGATTTGCTTTGTGGCTGACGAAAACTCCACTCGGCTCTCTTTTCACTTTGGAACCTACAGGTAAAAGTCGTATTTCAAAATGGTTTTTGTCTATTGTTCTGATAACTGAAAGCGAATTGGTACGATCATTAAACGATTTGCTGGTAATCTCCACTTCCACACGGTGGCAACACCTTCTTCATCAAGACTCACAAATCCTGAAGATTTGACCACCCTGGCAGATTCCACTAGACCGTCTTCATCCGTCTCAACTTCAATAAGAACCTCACCCTGTTGATCTTGTTCGATGGCTTGCTGTGGGTATTGAGGTGCGGGCTGATAAAGAGTTGAAGCTCCAATCGACTCTATGGCCACATTGGCCTCTTTAAACTCAACAGAATTCTTGAACTCATTGGACGCCAAATCCAATTTGGGTGGCAGAGATGAGGGCGTTACTGTTTGATCTTGCTTGTGAGCCTGTAAATGAATTTGCGAATGAGGCTGAGAATGAGGTTGAGAATGAACTTTTGGTGGCGCTGGCCGAGGTATCACTAGTGGGCGCACAAACACTGACTCGTTTTGCTTCTGTAATACCAATTCAACCGAGGGCCCTGTCGAGAAACCAGGTCGCGCCGAAACTGCAGGGTGCCGATACACAACCCACCCCACTCCCATACCATGAAAAATAAGTGAACTCAGAATGGCGTATTTCATGGACCAAAGCTCAAACTCATCACAGGAAGCGCTACTGAAACTTTTTGTTCGACTTTGCGATCGCGAACAGACACCAACCATATTTCTTGGGTGTATTGATCTTGGTAAGTGACAAAGATGTGTGATCCTAGTCGACGCAAATGACTAAACACATACCCTTGATTACTGGAGTTTCCGGCACAAACCAATTTAACTTGATTGAACTCCACGCAACTTTGTTGCTGCTGAGGATACCAGACGATCAGAATAGGGACTTCCAATGGTTCTGAAAAATCAACGGCGAGAATTTTACCTAATGACTCTTCATGTTCTGGGGCCCTACTGACGCCCAAGTCAGGAAACCTAAGCAAGCTTCCAAGAGAACCATCCCTCGAAGAAAAATCACCACCTCCTACCAACCAAACCGAATTTTCCACAACTCCCAATTGCTGTGGGTTTGCCGCGGCCAAAAACTGAGTCGAGGACACTTTCAAGGCCTCGGTGTCGATTTCAATGAGCGCCGACTGTGGATCAGGGCGCCATGGCCCGCCTTCGCGATGCAGGCGTTGAGCCGCAACAAGAAGTCTGTTCTCACCGAGCAAAAGCATCGAAGCTAAATCAGCCTTATTTACCTTTACTTCTGAAACTACGCCTATGCCCGGCGCCACGTTTGGACGTCCGCCCGACAGGCGATGATCGGCCGCGAGGTGAGAGAAATCAAGAGCCGCTACAGTGTTTGTTAAATCCTCAGAGAGCGCTAAGACCTGATCTGTTTCGCTCAAAGTCAGCCAGACTCTGCCCTGACGATCGCGCACCACCGCCTGCGGATTACTGCCACGAGGGAGTTGCCGATAGGCCGTCGCTTTAGCAAATGGCCCCTGTACAGCAGTGACTGAGTCTTGGCGCATGCGATTCAAGATAAACAAACCATCTTTACCATCGGGGAACAGTTGCGTGTCAGCGCCGACCAGCAACAACTTTGAATTGATCTTTCCCGTTTTCAAGTCAATACGCCCTAGAGTTCCTCCTGTACTGTAATTACTGGTCACGAACCAAAGCCCGCCGCGCGCATCGCGGTTCGAAAGTGAAATCACACCATCAGGAAGGTGCATTTGATGAGACCATGATGGTGCCTTTGGAGATGGAGCACACCCCAAAATCACTCCCAATAAAAGGAGAATCCCGATTTTGTATTTTAGAATAAGAATTCGCATAGTAATTGAATCTCCGTTTGCTCAATATTGGATTCCAAAAGATTGACACCATAGGCTCCTGGATAGAATGAACTGGGCGGTTGATTTTGTTGCGCCAAGAGCTTTGCTCCTCGCAATTGAACCTCCCAAGTCTTAGTGCCGTAGCCTAAGTATGCACCTAATTCATGATGTGGGGCCTTAAACCACAGCCCCGAAAAATCCATCGCATCCTGGCTAAGATATTCATAAGTGGCACCTGTCCGCCAATACTGTGGTCGATACTCGAACTGAGCACGCACTGAATGCGCTGGACGACCTGGCAGCGTTTTCCCCCGTTGCCAGCTAATTGCGGAGTTATTCACCGCCTGCTGGAAAGAGTAAACTAGTTCATAGAGAAACCGTTCACGAGCTTCACCCCTCTGAACTTTTGAACTTGCAGTTTGTAGGGTTGGTGGTTGGGATCGTTGCAGTGAGGTTGGTAGTTTGGCTGACGATGTGACAGTTGGGGAGTCAGCCTGGGAATTCGCAAAGCGCAGTTCAACCCCACGAGCAACAACACTGCCCATGTTGATCGTTTTGGCCGCCATGGGAGATACCGCCATAGTGAGTGGTTCGTTTTCAGTTTGCTCTAAAAATGGTAAGATTTCTAAACGGGCTGTGTTTATTTGAAACCAAGGCCCTGCCGCTGCCTGCAAACCGGATTGCGCTTTCAATCCAGCTGAGGGCATCAAAAGAGCTCCGTCCCCAAAACGTTGGGTGGGAGTGGGGAGTTGGGTGTACCCTCGCGTGCGCACAAGCCAACGCGAGGTCGACAATTCTAAGCCTAGATCCAAGGTTGGTGAGTGGAGTTCGGTCTGTTGCTGCTTTTGCAAGTATGCCATGGACTCTTGACGATCTAACACCACCGAACTGTTAAAATGTCCGCGCCACTGGGTTTTGAACCCTTGCGATTCGAACCATTGCCCAGACTGAACGATCGCCAATGCGGCTTGCTGACGCTGGTAGTGACTACGCGGTCCCTCGTCAATAAAACTGGAGGAATAGCCTCCAACTCCGGGCTGTTCCCCATTGGTTCCGCGAATACCACGCCGGCGAATCATCGTTTCTACAGTGAGAGACGGACTGACGACCCCCTCCGGAATCCAATGGGCAAAATCCCACTTCACCCCGATGCGCCCGCCCTGAGTTTGTGTTGAAGACACAGACGCCTGATTCGAAAGGAACTCGCTCCGGCGCCACTGTAAGAACATCAGACTCTGTCCATAACCAAAATTCCACCGAGCACTGGCCGCCGACTGCCGGGTTTTAGATAATCCGGCCGCATCAAAACCAACATAAACATCTTTTATTTGCTCATCGAAATCGATCAATGATTCAAACTCAGACTGTTTTCGTCGCCACTGAAAATACCCTTGATCCAAATAATTTTGATAGGATTTCGAATCTGCATCGGGCGAAGTTCGCACCACCTGCCCCTGCGGCCCCGCAATCTCCTGGTACAGCACCCACCGCCGATCACGCACCAAACCCAACTCCAGAGAGTTGGCTGAATCCAAGGAGTATTGTTGATGGCGCAATCGGACCCGCTGCTGCGTTGTTGGTGAATCTCCCGTTTGGACTTGCATTTGATTTTGGGAACCCAAGCGAACTGGGAGTAAAAGCCAAGGCGAGTTCCTCCGTTCCACCGATAGATCGTCCTCGTGTTCCATGGTGGTCAAAGGGACACCCAATTCATTTTTCGAAGGTTCAATCGGCTTGGCGCCAACCCCCACAGGTACCTGCACCAAAGGCACTTCTGACCCTTGCGCAAACTCCAGTGCTGACGTTGATGCCTCTAAATCACGGGAGGTTAAATCGGTCTTGGCATCGACCGTCGAAGACTTAACGCGTACCCCTTTTACGATCACTGGGGGCAAGATGGGTATTGATCCGCTGTCATTGAGAGTTGATTCTGGGTTCGAAGATTCAGGACGCGTGGATTCAAGAGCC
Source organism: Pseudobdellovibrionaceae bacterium (assembly GCA_044374645.1). GTDB lineage: Bacteria > Bdellovibrionota > Bdellovibrionia > Bdellovibrionales > Bdellovibrionaceae > CAUJGP01. The sequence goes on from JBILOD010000113.1 coordinate 6,719, forward strand.
TGGACGGCGTCAGCGGAAAAAGTGGCCGCCATTGTGGGCAACGCTATGGGCAACGCGGCCACTTCGGATAGCAACATGAATAGAATACGGTAAAAGTTCTGACTCACTCTGGCCCACCCCTAGTGTCTCAACCACTAGGTCAGGGCTCTTACCATGTCCTTTTGCCATGAGCCAAGAAAATGCATTTAGAAACCCGCGAATGGAGCTCCGTCCCCAGCAGTTCCCAGCAGTTGCTGAAGAAAGCTCCGTCCCCAGCAAAAAAGTGAAGCGAAGGGCATTCCACTGAAGGCGCACGGTATTGAGGTCAGATCGAGTTTGATGTCAGATTGAGAAGAGGTAACCGACACTCAGATCGATTCCTGAGTTTGTTCCAGGACTACTGGCTTCAACCTCAGTCGCCCCCGCACTATCCTTAACTCTTACTTTTGAAATAGAACTGTAGGCCAAAACCAAACCCGTAGTGACATTCCATGGCCCCCAATACCACTGATACCCTCCCTTAGCCCCCAAGGTAAAACCCGAAGCTTGTCCGGAACAGCCTGAACCGCTTGGGCAAACACCCGCAGCTGAAAACGACGCCCAACTCAACACTCCTCCGGCATAAAACCCCGTGGCCAAAGCACGATCCCAGTAATACGAGCCCTGCACTCCGATGGTCTGCGCCGCGTATTTAACATGATTTTTGGACAGGCTCCAAACAGATGCCATTGGGCCAAATACGATTTTTTCATCGAAACGATAATCCAGCTCAGCCCCCAATAGACCGATCACCAAGCCCACAGGAGATAGACGCACATTCCACAAAAACGGCGTTTTTTCTTTGACAGTTTTTGCCGCAAGAATCGGCTGTCCAAAACCCACCAAAAAAAGAATCAGGAGGACTCTCAGCATGAATCACCTCTTGTTTCATTATGAGGGAAATTTCAGTAGCAGTGTCAATCACTAAACGGGAGTGCTCTGCAATGTAAATATAACTAGTAGAATGAAACTAGAAAGGCGTCACCCCTTGCTCGGCAAAATCTAATTCGTACAGCACATGAGCATCTTCAGGGTGTTCGAGATCGACTTGATTGGCAAATTCAATGGATTTCTGGGTTATGGTGATTCGTTCAACACCTGCGCCCAATTTCTCATTGATTCGCGACAATAAGGTTCCTGAGAATTTGAGCATAGTCCCCGGGATTCGAAAGACACTACTCGCCAATGGAATAGCCTCGGTCCAATCACTCATCCCATTGCTAAGGTGATGCAATGGAGCCAGCTCTACCGGGACACGCGTGATCTTTGCAACAGGATCAGAATCACTTCGAAAAAGTCCATCAGGTCCAAACAGCCAATCGCCCGGTGCCGTCGCAAAATTATCACGCTCTGTAAACTTTGACTCCAAGCCATAGGCGAGCAAAAAATAAATCGTCAAATGAGTTTCTTCCATCTTTTGAGAGTCTAGGTTGAAACACACGTACATCAGATGACGCGAACGATCCAGTTTAAATAAAATGAGTTGCAGCATTCGAAATGTCGCGCTTTTCCTGGGCCGCAAAATGGCTTCATACTTCATTTGCCGATCCACCCGATCGGTCTCAGGATGATTCACCTGTTCTATTTTGGTCGCAATAGGAATATAATTGGGAACATAGCGAGGATGTTCATCGTCCTTCTGGGTTTGCTCGTAAAAAGTCTTTATGAACCGATCGGTAATCTCAACTGCTTTGTTTGGCACAACTCGGCACCCATAGGGCAACGAGAAGGCCGGGGACGCCAAAAACAGAATCCCACTTAGTAGAGTCCAATGATAAATCCGAAAAGTCATGGAGCCTCCAAATCTGGCCATTGACAGTTCAATTGACCACGCAGTTGGCTGAGATCCTTAGTGAAGGGATTAAAATTAGTATAAATCCGCTGTTGACAGTGCTGAGCTCCTGGAAAGGTGCTCGCTACATCATATACAAAAATTGTTTTATTGGTTTTTGATTCGGCAAAGTAGGACACCGCACCATGAGCCTCCAACTCGTCGACGTCGGGGTTCAACACTTGAGCCTCATGAATAATCTTAATTAAGAAATCGATCTCCGGTTTTGCTTTTGAGAGTGTTAACACCTTGGTGATCGAATGCCACCGCAATGAAAACCGCTCTTGTTTTGGCTCAGCGACAAACCAATGGGGAAAACTCTTCCGCACGATCTCAGGAGCCCAGAAGGCCCGATCCAAACGATAAAGTAGCATTCCCGCGGCCATCGCCAAAAAGTTTTGGGAAGGGTGCCAGCGCAATTCAATTTCACCGGCAGGCTCACCAAAAATCTTCATTTTTGCAACAATGGTCGCAGCCAATTCTTCAGGAGGACGCTCACGATGCAGTCGTTCATTCAGCACCAGCAGTTGACCGATGGAGCCCGGCCCAAGGATTTGCCTCTGGATCTTTCTTTGATCGATTAAATAAACATCTTCAAATTCATAACCAGAGGCGATCATGCCTTTATCGAGAAGAAGCGCTAAACCCTG
>JBILOD010000594.1:0-2617 GCA_044374645.1 Pseudobdellovibrionaceae bacterium
CGATCCAGCCATCGACCCCAGCCATCCTCTCCTTATAGATTATTGGATTGATCGAATCGCACCAGACCGGGAGGACACCAAAGTGAGTTTGTGCTCATCATCGAGCTACGGGCCCGAAAGTGTGTGCCGATCAGAGGCTCCCATCGAATCCGATCGAGCCCTTGACGATGAGCAGATGGAATTTCTTGATCGAGAATGGAATCGCTTACTTCGTCTTGGTCGAAATCCTGTAAAAGAACTTGGGGAGGCACCTCCATGGGCATCGACTTGGTCTTGGTCTGCGGCCTGGACTTTTAATGTTGCTACCAACCGTCTAACACAATCCATCTTACCAAGGAGTTTTTATGATTAAGATCTACGGTTCACCGCGATCAAGCGCCGGAAGAGTTTATTGGATGCTCGAAGAACTTGGGCTTCCCTATGAACGCATGCCTCTCAACATGTCGCAAAAAGAGCATAAAAGCCCGGAGTTCATGAAGCTCAATCCGAACGGCAAAGTTCCTTGCATAGTCGACGGTTCTTTTGTCCTCTGGGAAAGCATGGCCATCACTCAATATTTGGCGGCAAAATACCAAGGCCAATCGCCACTGTTGCCTAAAACTGCGGAAGAAACCGGCCTCATGGCTCAATGGAGCCTATGGTCTATCTTGGAAATGCAAAAACATGCTGTAGAGTGGCTCATTCAAGCCATGTTTGTACCCGCTGAACGCAAAGACCCTGCCATTATTGAAAGAGCGCAAAAAAACCTGCAGCCATTGTTTGCAATTTTAAATCAAGAACTCACCAATAAAACCTATTTGATGGGCGAGCGATTTACCATAACAGATCTCCACGTTGCCTCAGTGGTCAATGTGGCCTTAAGCCTAGGGTTTGATACCAGTCATTATCCACAAGTGCACAGTTGGATCAAGGCCTGTCAAGATCGCCCCGCTTGGCACAAGGTTTGTTCGTTACCAATGTAGCCTCTGTAGGCAATGTGGAATTTGACTTTTTTCTGATTCATTCAGGAATAAGATAGCAGTGCAATACCATTTCCAGTTAGAAAGTAGCCCAAGGCGGCTAGGACCCGAATGAGTTGCGCCGAAGGCGCGAGGCTCATGAGGGACGCGGAGCCTTCTGGGCATCCCTTCACAGAGGGGACCCTGCCCAGTGTAAGGCGCACACGAGGCGGGTTTTCCCCTCTGAGAAGGGGTGCCTCGGACGACGCAGCCAACGATGGGCTACGAACTAAATGGAAATGGTATAATGAGAATTGGAGGCCCATGAAACAAAAGAGACTCTTGATCATTGATGATGAGGTCGATATTCGTGACTACCTAGCTTCGCGTGCCGAATCCATTGGCATTACCACCACGACCGCCAGTAATGGACAAGATGCCCTCAAGCTCTTCGAAACTGAAGAGTTTGAGGCTGTTCTTAGCGATATCAAAATGCCTAAAATGAGTGGAATTGATTTACTGAGAGCCTTGCGCAGTGCTGGCCACCAACTCCCTTTTATTATCCTTACAGGTTTTGGAGACAAAGACACAGTTGTAGAAGCTCTCAAACTGGGTGCCTTTGATTTTATCGAAAAACCCTGTGATGACGAAAATCTTTTTGCCGTCCTCAATGCTGCCATCGAACTGGGCGCCGAATTAAACTACTGGCGCCACGAATCCAGTGTGACAGAATCACTTTTAAAAATGGGCGCTGAGAATGGCGCACAGGCAGCCGCGGAAATCGAACGCCTTTTCGCTCTGGTTAAAGGTGGAAAACGATATCACAAGTAGTGATTTTTTATCCGCGCACTATGGGGAGAGGTGCCGCTCGTCCGTTTTTCGACGAATCATCGGATTGTGGAAAATCATCACCGGACAGTCAGCCTGAGCTAGAATTTCTTTTGCGACACTCCCCAACAACATCTGTTTAAACTCACCCGTTGGAAACAACACTTTATGAATACCCGAATTTGACCCACTTTGAAGGCCTAACAGCCAAAACGGGTACCCGCGAATGGGTAATCAGCGTTTCCGCAAAGCCACTGAAGAAAAACCCTGGACGATCTTTATGATCTTTGGCCGTCACCACAATTAACTGTGCTCGCTGACGTTCTCCCTTGTTTGTCTTTTACCATGGATAGCGAGGTCCGGCCCTCATTCAGAGAGGCCAGGACGGTGGCTCGGGATCTTTGAAATTAGCAAAATCTGGATCAACCGAAATTGTCATCAAGTCGTGAGATACAGCATGGGACTCATTAACTTCCCAATGCCCCGCAACAGACCAATCTTGAGGAATCGATGTTGAATAGCGAAAGTAATCGTACTGACCACAACAAGTCACAGCATCATAAATGCCAACTTGGTTCACGGATTTATTGCAAGTGCGAAGTGGCGCATATTTAGTTTTGCTGATCGTTGCTTTATGATCAGTGCCAAAACACTGCTTTTGCGCTAAGTCGTCTTCAACGTTCGCATAAAAACTACCCCCTCCTGCATTACAGCGATAGCTCGTGATCGAAGTTGATTTGGGGTTATCGTTTCGCAAAGAGTATCCATGAAAGCCACATCCTGAACCATCACCATTTTGATTTATTTTCACAACGCGATTGTAATCAGGGGGACCCATTGGGTCATAGGTT
>JBILOD010000596.1:0-2599 GCA_044374645.1 Pseudobdellovibrionaceae bacterium
TCGCCTTGGGCCACTTCGTTGCCGTTATCATCAATAAGGCGAATGACGGTGTTGGGTACCGGTAGGCCAATGGTACCAATGCGATTGCCTGTTCTGCTGATAGGATTCACACTTGCGACGGGGCTCGTTTCGGTGAGCCCATAGCCTTCGATCAGGAGGCTATCAGTCAGCTTCATCCATTTTTCGGCCACGGCCGATTGTAAAGCCATACCACCAGCGACACTGACTTTGACTTTGGTAAAATCAATAGAGGTAAAGTCAGGGTGATTCATGAGGCCGTTAAATAGAGTGTTCACGCCTGTGAAAATGGAGAAGGGGCGAGCTTTAAGCTCTTTAATAAAACCGGCAATATCGCGAGGGTTGGTGATAAGTATAACCTCAGCGCCATATAACATAAATGTCATGGCATTCACAGTCAGTGAGAAAATGTGGTAGAGCGGAAGCGCGCAGACAGCGAGTTCTTTTCCTTCATTCAGAGCAGGCTTCATCCATGCCGCAATTTGCAACATATTTGAGAGAACATTGCCGTGAGAGAGCATGGCTCCTTTTGAGACACCAGTGGTTCCGCCCGTATATTGAAGGAAGGCAAGGTCGTCGTACTTAGCGCGAACTTCTTGGTAAGGCTTTTTACGTCCTAGCTCAAGTGCCTTAGTAAATTTAATCGATTTAGGGAGATTGTAAGCGGGTACCGCTTTTTTAACATATTTCAGAACATTGTTAACAAGGAGATTTTTGGGAAAGTTCAATAAGTCGCCAACTTCAGTCACAATTACGTGCTGAATGTCGGTTTGAGGCAAGACATCGGGGAGCATATGGGCAAAGTTTGCCAAAATAACAAGCGCTTTGGCTCCAGAGTCCTTAAATTGATGCTCCATTTCGCGGGCGGTGTATAGTGGATTGGTGTTGACGACGACGAGACCTGCCCGAAAAGCACCGTAAAGTGCAATATTATATTGTAGAAGGTTGGGCATTTGGATGGCAATGCGATCACCTTTTTTGAGTTTGAGTTCATGCTGAAGGAAGGATGCGAATTGACCGGTGAGACGATCGTAGTCGTGGTAGGAAATTGTTGTTCCCATATTTGAGACCGCTGGCTTTTCACGATACTTCTTGCATGCCTCTTCAAAGACCTCGCAAAGATTGTTGAATCGTTTAACATCGACTTCGTAGGGAACGCCTTCAGGGTAGCTTTTCAGCCAAGGGTAATTCATTTCCTTACTCCTCAATAAAATTGAAATTGGTGGATTACAAAACCTTAACGCTATCACATCATTTGAGCAAAGACTTATGAAAGTTTCAATGAGTATGGATACTTAGTAGGCTTTTGAAAAAAATTACTGGAAGCGTTAAAAAAAACATTTGCTGAAGACCACCAAGTTCTGTATAGGTCTTTAAGTGATCTAATGATTACGCCGATTTTTCAATCGGCATTTTTTTTCCCAAAATGGGGTTGTAGTTAAGTGGTTATAACGCTCGCCTGTCACGCGAGAGGCCGCGGGTTCAAGTCCCGTCAACCCCGCCATTTTTTTTAGAGTGGTGGAATTCAAATTGAGCGCTGAAAAGCGCTTTTTTTATGTCATTAGAGTAAATAAAAATTGTTTTTGTTGCTCATTATATGGTGCCAATAAAATTGGCTCCATAAACAAAATCTGATCAATTTTAAAAGTCGGATAACAAGTTTATCGAATGATGCTAAATACTAACTTCATTGGGTTCTTGGAGAGACTAAATTCGCAAAGCACTTTTGTAGCTTGAGGATGAAAGTCCAAAGGACAGGAAGTAATTTTAATCTTTAAGGTTTGTTTTCTAATAAATTTAAGAGACTCAATGCTTGATCCCTCAATTCGAATTCCTAAATCACCTTGGATAGAAACCCCTCGAATGCAGTCAATACAATCGCCAAGTCTACCAGAAATTTTCGCAATAGTTTTTTCATCCGTTGATGAGATCAAGTCAACATTGAGTTGACCTAACGCTAGATTGGACCTGGTAACTGGTTTTAGGGTCGTCAGCTTCACTGACGAACTCGATGCAAACGCCAAGACTGAGATTAAATTTATTAGTACAATCAAAGTTTTCACCTTAACCTCATATTCAAAAATGTGTGTCTATTCTTATCCGGCCCCGTTTGAAGTCAACCATCAAAATGCTATCTAATTGGGATTCAAACGAAGATCAGCATCTTGGGAGCTATGCTGAGTGAAGAAGTGGAGATTTAAAACAAAAAGCCCTAAACTTGTTCCTTTGAATCCGTCATTCGTCTCATGGGACTAGCCAGTTCCTTTCTAAGAAGTGGTCGGGGCTAGCGCTTGTCAAAGTGGAGCAAAGTAAGGATTGACGCAGTCACTGGATCAATGACCAAATAGGATCGGCTGAGGTCCGGAACCGAGGCGGAGGATTCTAGGAATATGATTGGGAGGTCAGTAAAAAAGCTCCTTCGGTCTATAGAAGAAACTCGTGGCTCCTTTCTCTTGGTTCAATTACGGATTTAGCGTTAAAATCCGAATTATGATTGCGAGAACTGTTAAATTATCGAAAACTAATAGCTTTTTCCTATTTAGACCACGGAGTAGCGGCAAAGCGACACTTCTTCTTCAAG
>JBILOD010000598.1:0-2597 GCA_044374645.1 Pseudobdellovibrionaceae bacterium
TTGCCACTCTGAACCAACTGGCACTTTACGTCAGCAACTGCAGGCCAACGTCAAATACTGGCTCAATTTAAGAAGCTCCCCGGTCGATATCGGCAAACACCACGTATCAAACGAAGTCTGCTTAAAATGCCATAATCGGCCCAATGAGCGACATCCTGTTTACCGATTTAATGAACCCCGCTATGCAGAAGCGCGTGCAGCTATAGCGCCACAAAACTGCATTTCTTGTCATAATGAACATCAGGGAAAACGCGTTACGATATCATCTACTAACTTTTGTGTGAATTGCCACAAAGAAACAAAAATTAAGAATGACCCTATTGATGTACCCCATGATCAACTGATTGCAAAAAATCAATGGAACACTTGCATGGGTTGTCACGATTTTCATGGTAACCACGAAATGGTGGTTTCGAAAAAAACATCAAATCAATATAATGCAACGCTAATTCAAAATTACTTAGACGGAAAAGGATCATCACCCTATTCTAATAAGAAACTTTACGATGCTAAGAAGGAGAACGAACAATGATACTGCGTCGATTCACCCTCGCCGTTTTGACCCTGATCACACTTTCAATTTATTTTTTCGTATCAGCTCCGGCTCCCTTACCGGATGATACTGCTGTTAATGCCCAAATACCTGTTGAGAAAATGTTTGAAATACTCAATGACGAAAATAAGGCCGTCCGCTCAATTTGGAGTAAAGAGATTGTTGGCAAAGGCAAAGAAGTTGGACTTAAATTTGAAGAACACTGGAAAGTACCATCAACCGAAGCTGGACCACTCCCTGCCTTATTCTTGAGAGAAACGGCCAAGGTCTTAGAGTTAGATCCAACGCCGTTGAGCCTTTTTTTGGGATCGGACTTTCCAATAGCCTCATCCAATAAATTTGATGGACACCAAAAGAAGTCACTTCAATCAATTCGCCACACAGGAAAACCAGAGTTTTTCTATAATGAGGACTTGAAAACACATTCTGCGATGTTTGCTGACGTCGCAGTGGCTCAAGCTTGTGTTGATTGTCATAATAAGCACCCAGATTCTCCAAAAACTGATTGGAAACTGAACGACATTATGGGCGCAACCACTTGGTCTTACCCAAAATCGAAAGTAACCTCAGATGAAATAATGCAAAATGTGGCCGCCCTTCGAAGAGGATTTAAAACGGCATATATGGATTATTTGAGGAAAGTCGAATCCTTTAAAAATAAACCTGAAATTGGAGAAAAATGGCCAACAGATGGATTCTATTTGCCTAGCCTTGAAGTATTTATGAAAAAAATCGATCAAGAAGTTTCAGGAAACACCCTTGACGGCATCTTAACACTTATTTCAAAGAGCGAAAAAGACAACTCCAAGAAAAAGGGAGCCAGTTTATGACACAAATTCTAAAACTTGAATTAAAAATTGGCTTGTTCTTGCTTGGATTGTTCCTCTTTCAAGCGGCATTGAATTTACATATCCCCGGTTTATCCTCGTATCAAAAGAATGACCTCTTTAGGTATATAACGGGAACAATCTTCTTGGGGTACATTGCTTATCAGTGGAAGCTCACTAAAACTAAGACTCAGGCGGAAAAACCAAACGGACAAATTCTTCGACTTACCCTACAAAACCATAAATTCTGGGGACTACTCGGCCCCATGTTTTTCTATCTTCACACGCCTAAGATGGGATACTCCTATCTTTTTTTCCTGAGTTGTTCTTTTTTCTCAGTTTATCTCCTGGGACTTTTTCATGAGCGACTGGTTCGATTCCGTAAGCCCCTCATCACCCAGTTATCACTCATCGGTCATGTCGGCATCTCTACAGCAATGGTCGCCCTCATCGCTTATCACATATTCATTGTTGTTTATTTTTGATGAAACAGTTGGCGATTCTAACGAGTGAATCATATTTATTTCTGAGTACTCTCCTGAACCTTTTGGGCCTCACTCCGGTTTAACGCAACTGTTTCAGGGTGCGTATCAAGACTTCCCTGATAGTGCATTGCAACTCCTGAGAAATCGCATTTATATCAATTATGAACCGTCAGAAATGTGCCGAAGTATGGTAGCCATAGCCGCAAATCGCTTTACCGACAAAGAGTCTCTCTTAGCTTGGCTTGCTTCTGATGCACTTCTTAAACAGAACGTTCGCTATAATCAGGACCGATCGGTACATGCGGCACTAAGGCTAGACAGCTCCACTGACTTCTATATCTCCTCCAACACGAATGGGTTTAACAAAACTCAATATGCCGCAGCGAATCTACTGCAAAGTTATTACTCAAGATTCTCATCTGGGTTTTTGAATTAGGTTGAAGTGTTGACTTCACTCCAATGCTGCAAAATCTCCGTGGGTATGCTGTGGCAAATACACCATTATCCGATTCAAAATCTGGTTGCGTTCTACCTAAATAAGGAAACTGGATCCAGCGCAAGAAATTCCATCTTTGAGGCCGGAAGTAATCTTCGGCGTGAAACAGTTAATAATATTGAATTCGCAAATAAACATTTGGAGTTTAGCCTTGAAACGTCCAACGTCCTAAAATTTACTTGAAAACAAGAAAATTGGATATATGCTAACGATATGAAATTACTAATTTTAGTCGC
>JBILOD010000599.1:0-2596 GCA_044374645.1 Pseudobdellovibrionaceae bacterium
TGAAGGCATACAGATCCGTATCATCAACAATAAGGTGGTGGTGGATGGTCAAATTCTTCTGCCTCGTGATGTCAGTCGTATTGGGAACGCGGTACTGCAATTTGGCGATCAGGCCGTCTCATTGGTTTCACTGAGCCCACTAGCCCAGAAAAAAATCGCAGAGATCATTGAACGTGAAATTAACAATCCTGAAGTGAGTGTGAGAGCGGTCAACGACAGATTCATTCTCGAAGGAGTGGTGGATAGCGAGGATGAGCGAGAGCGCGCTAAAAAAATCGCTAATATTTACCTGCCTGCCACTGTTTTAGATCCCGCCGAAGAGAAATTTATTAAAAGACGTGCGAACAAAGAACCCATTGTGGATATGTTGCAAGTGCGCCCACCACCGCCGCGTGGTCCCGAGAAACTCATTCAGCTCGTGATTCATTATGTGGAACTTAACAAAGACTACAATCGAATGTTTCGGTTTCAATGGATGCCAGACCTCAAAGATGGATCGAGCATGTCGTTTGGTGGAGATAGCACCAAAGAACCAGGTGTGTTTAGTCAAGTAACGGGAATTATCTCTAATCTCTTTCCAAAACTGAATTGGTTGAAAGGCCATAACTTTGCTCGCATTTTAGAAAGTTCAACCCTCATTGTTGAAAATAATCAAAAAGGCGAAATGAAGTCGGTGTCCAACGTGCCCTACCCTGTCGTGAATGCAACGGGCCAATCAGGCACCCAGTTTCAACCAGTGGGTATTAATACGGCGATCACGCCTTCTATTATTGCTGCGAACTCTGATAGTATTCGTCTTGATCTTGGGTTTGCCATCAGTCAACTCATTGGTATCACTGACTCTGGTCCAATGACGACAGAGAACAACATGCACACCATCATCACCGTGCGCAGCGGACAAAGTGCCGCCGTTGGGGGGCTCATCCGTAATTCTAATTATACCGACTACAACCGTTTACCCCCCGACGCGAGCAGAAACCCGATTATTTCTCTCTATGCTTCGAAAGGGTTTCAACGTAAACAAACACAGTTTGTAGTGTTCGTCACTCCGATCATCAAATCCAGCGCAAGCTCTGGAGTCGAAAAGATCAAACGCAAATTTCATTTGCGCGACTAGTGATGCGGGCTGTGAATCTTTTTTCCAACGCGCCTCAAATTGAGCTCAGACTCTCGTGTTTAAGTCTCTTCGTATTTGTTTACAAGTCGATGACGCCAAGGAGTACTTAGTCCTAGTTCTTTCAAGTGATTGGTCACTCATCGATCATTTTACGCCATTCTTGAAGCCGGAACTGCCAACTCGAGGATTCCCATGTAGGTCTCAATTTTCCGCCGGCTGTCCTCCTTTCAATGGACTGGTATTTTACGGTGTGTACCAAAACCCATGGGTTTCTTTAGTCCGATATTGGTTATGCATCCGACAAAATATCCTGAGGGAGTCTTCATGATGATGGCCCCCCTGACTCAACGGCACAACATGATCGAACTCCAGTTGATGTCGACTCTGGCAGCGCTTTCCATCTGCACTTTCGTATTCGCAATACCCTCCCGCACGAGCAAACACTTTTCGTTTGATCTCGATAGGAATAGAACGACTTTGGACGCTGTTCTTCTTTTCATCGGTGCCGCCTTGTATCACAGAATTGGTTGTGCTTTCGGCGTCTGATCTTTGTGGCTCCGTTCGACCCTTGCGCTTTTTCAATGTTTGAGAAGTGAGAGAGATCATGTACTTCAAAACGTCCACGAGATTGCCATCAGGGATGGTGTGACTCAAAAGTTCTTTCACCTCTTGAAGGGCCACGATTGTTTCTTGATCGACGGTGATTTGGAGTTGGGAATGAGTTGGTGTCATTATTTTCTCCCTGGAGGGCGGCAAAGCCACCAAGGGACTTTCTTTCGCTAGTGTTAGCCGTGCTTCTTTATGAGTTTTCCCTTTAACGGATTCAATGAGTTCTTTTTTGGCCTCATTCTTCAGTGGAGCCTCTTTTTCTTGATTCTGAATAAAGCTTTGCACCAGAGCGGCGTTTGATAGGCTCAAAGTTCCATCAAATAAATGAGATTGAACTTCAGGAACGGCTTCGATGAGTTTCAGAGCTTGTAATCTTTGGTAGGTGGCCGATTCACTCAATCCAAAGTATTTAACTAAAAATTCAAAAAGGCTTGGATACCCCATGGCCGCGAAGATTCTTCGTGCTTTGATTTCTTTCAGCCCCAGTAAGATGGCATCACCAAGGCGTTTTTCCCTCTGAAAAAGATTTTGAACCTGTTTCACTAAATCCGTATCATTGAGCGATTGCAGACGAGTTTCAAAAGCTGTTATTTGGGCTTCAAAGTTTTCCATGGGACGCATCTCCTTAAAATCAATTCGAGAGCACTATAACACGACTTTTTGGGGCCACTAAAAACGCACGAGGATTCGTCCAAAGAAGAGTTGTTTTTAAATGGCTATCCGGAGAGGTTTTTTGATGGATCAGAAGATCTATCGAGCGCTAGAGTGTTGACAAATTGATCTTTGAACGACCTCTTTAGCTCTCAGTAAGAGAGGCCTGTTTTGAGTTTTTCGGTGTCAAGCTGAGATTAGTATCTTTGAAAAATAACG
>JBILOD010000115.1:0-9121 GCA_044374645.1 Pseudobdellovibrionaceae bacterium
GTCCCTCAAACAAAAGAACATATTCCGGATGGATTCACCAGAGTTATAAAATCCAGTGGCCCCGAGGTTATAGCATTTGAGGTAGAACTTTCATCCAAATCTGATTCACGGTATGAAGAAATGATTCGCTACCTTGATCGAAAAGACGAGATTACGTGGGCTTTGTGGTTGTGTGAGAACGAAAAGATAATTCAAAAAATCACAAAACAAATCGTTGCTGTTAGGCGCATCCGTTCATCGATGCATCACTTTGTTTTACAAAAAAATGTTCAAAAAGAAGGATGGTCCGCGCCTTTTCTTTGGGGTGAAATGTCCGGAAAGACTGTTTTTGACATGCTGGCGCAACCAGCGCAACAACCCCCATCACAAGGCCAAAACATCCCCGTCACAAGTACGTCACCTCGTGCAATAACCGCTTATCTTTCAACTGTAAAAAGTCCGAAAAAATTCAAGGGCTTAGGCGCATCGATTGATCCTCTTGGAATCCTCACACCTTAAGGTACAGGAGTATACTTCTATTTTTTATTATCTTTTAACCTCTAGGAGACATCCTAATGATTCGATTACTTGTTTTATCAGCGTTTATACTCGCGCTAGCTTCATGCGCAACAGATTCTAAAAAATCGTTAACAGATAATGCCGCTGACTCACCAAAACTCACACGTCCAGTGGTAAGAAAAATCTGGGTCCCACCAGCCATTGAAGACGGTGGAAAAGTCTATCGCGACGGTCACTATAAATATCTATTAGAAAACGAATCCGTCTGGAGTCGCTAGGACTTTGAAAACTTAAACAAGTAAAAAACTCTTACGACGTCCCTTGCAATAAGGGACTTTTTTATTGGAGGGCTTAAAAAGTGGAAGATATTAGCAGTCACAAGAAACCAAAAGTTGAAAAAGCAAAAGACGGTACGCAGGTAGATCGAGTGATTTTAGGAAAAAATGAGGCTGAATTATTGGCAAAATGGGTCGAAGATTTCAATGTGAAATCAGAAGGTCTTGTTAAGGTGTCGAAAGCTGATTTGGTCAACCACATGATTGCTAGTCACGGAGCAAAACTCTCGCCAGAGGAGGTGCGGGCCATAGCCTCCCAGTACTATGATGAAGCCCGCTGGTTAGGTTGGTCTGTTGCCAAAATGAAAGAATCAAAGAAAAAAGGAGTATGCCTGTTGTTTGATGACTTGATAAAATTTCGCGATGAATTTTTGGGTAAGGTGTCAGTCTTTAACAAAAAGAAGAAAGTAACAGCAGCAACAGATGTGTCCTTAGAAATATCCAAGCCACGGCACATTGAAATTCCAAATGCCGAATATTCTGAAGTCCAGAAGACTTTATCTGAAAATATCAATAATAAGGAATGATGAATTGAGGCTTTTGCTTGAACGTAAAAGAAAATCAAGGGGATGGTGCCAGTTTGCTGGTCCCCAAAAAACGTCGCAAGAAATGGGACATTGAGTCTTGGGAGTTCGTAGCGCGGGAGATTGAGGCAGGGAGAAAAAAGAGACTGCTTGCAGATTTAGGACGATTGATTTATTCTAGTTTACAGAGTAGCCAACTCAGTCAATGTCTAAATTCGACGTCTCTTAGCATAGAATCCCAAACCCCCGAGATTCGGGAACAAAGGATTCAAAATGAAAAGAGAAAATAATTTCCGCATCGCTCTTTATATTCGTGTATCTACGGAAGAACAGGCCGAGAACCCTGAAGGTTCCATTAAGAACCAAGAGGAACGTCTTATTCAAACGATTAAGCTAAAAAACATGGAAGGAAATTTTGGCGAGGTTGCTGGAACCTTTATAGACCGAGCGCGGTCAGGTAAGGATACGAATCGCCCTGAACTCCAAAAACTTTTGCAAATGATCCGTAACAAAAAGGTCGATCTTGTGATGTGCTCCGAACTTTCGCGCATATCACGAAATATGCGAGATTTCGCTGAAATCTGGGAATTGATGAAACGCAACGGATGCGCATTCTATTCCCTGCGGGAAAACTTCGACACTACTACTGCTGCTGGTGAGATGGTTCTCTATACAGTAGCCAACATTGCACAGTTTGAACGTAGGCAGGTGTCTGAACGGGTCGCTGCTAATATGAATGCGCGGGCCTCACGGGGTCTTTTCAATGGCGGCACAATTCCCATTGGTTACAGAAGGAACCCCGACAAGCCTGGGACCCTTGAGATAGACAAAGAAAATGCAAAACTTGTTCAGACTATTTTTGACACCTTTCTTCGAGAAGGATCTCTTTCACAAACTGCTAAATGGCTCAATGGGCATAATTATAAATTGCCGAAAAAAATTGAAGGCGGTGGAAATAAAATGCGTTTAGATTTTTTCACGGTCGACAATGTTCATCATATTTTGAAAAACAAGGTGTATGTTGCGCTTAGAGAATACCGGGAAGCCGGAAAGATTAAGTATGCTGAGGCGGTTTGGGAGCCGATTATTGAAAAAGCTTTATTCGACCAAGTTCAAGAAAAAATAGTCGCGAACTGTTCTGCTAAAAAGCCAATGGATGCTCCTCAGCGTTGGCCATATCTATTGACGGGAATCGTTCGTTGTGCGACTTGCGGCAACCCTATGGTTGGAAAGTCGGCCCACGGCAAAAAAGAGAAGATCGGATATTACGAACACAGTTGGGCGACCAAGAAAAACAGCACGCTTTCTTCTAAAATTTTTCAGTGTGACCCCCATAGGGTTTTGGCTAAAAAGCTAGAACCATTTGTCATTGACCGAGTGAAAGCATTGTTGGGATCGGAAAAGCTTGCCCATGAGTTAATTCAGGAAGCGAATATCGCCTATGAAAAGGGTTCACCAAAAAAGGAAGTCGAGCGCTTGAAAGCGTCGATTTATGGCTACAATTCACAACTTGAAGGGCTTGCTGAACGTTTAGGACAGCTTCCTACAAGCGTGAGTCCTAAGCCTATCTTTTCGCAAATGGAAAAAATTGAGGCGTTTAAGCGTGAAGCGGAGGAAAAGATTCGGGAGATTGAGAATTCTAGTGGGGTGTTGGAGCGTCCTACGGGATTGGCAGATTTCAGGTCTTTTTTAGCAAGTTTGCGAACCATTTTCGAAACAACTTCCAGTAACGAAATCAAATCTGAAATCATTAAGCGTGTTATCGCCGAGGTTCAGGTTGGTCCTAATTTCGTGCGATTGCACTACCTTGTGGGAGAGCCTGATGAAGTGAGTATTTTGGGGATTCAGGGAGCTATGATGGAAAACAAATGTGAGATAGCAGAAAATAAAAAAGGCCATCGTATTGATGACCTTTCGTCTGTCGCAGCGTCCGAACATGGGTGTTCGAATAGCTTGACATTTGGTGCCCCGCGAGGGACTTGAACCCCCACGCTTGCGCACTAGATCCTAAGTCTAGCGTGTCTGCCAATTTCACCAGCGGGGCAAGAGCACTTAGCTTTTCGTCAAAGGACTACTTGGCTTCGTTAATTAGTTTTTTATAATCAGGTGCACGCATCAAATTGGCAAGTTCTTTTTCAGTGTCCATTTCGATGCGGATGAGCCACCCGTCATTCATTGGGTCATCGTTTAGCACAGATGGGTTGTCCATCAAAGCAGTATTTACTTCAATGACAGTTCCTGACACGGGGGAGTAAAGATCGCTTGCCGCCTTTACGCTTTCAACCACGCCAAAAGATTCGTTTTGGGTTACTTTTGAGCCTTCCTCAGGAAGTTCAACATATACGATTTCGCCCAATGAATCCTGTGCGAACTCAGTAATGCCGACAGTGACGATATTCTCGTCCACTTGAGCCCATTCGTGATCTTTTGTGTAATATAAATCTTCAGGAACAATAAAACCCATGACTACTCCTTCAGGTCGGGCGCACAAAGGGTGTTTGTACGACGACAGCTTTCACTTTGCGTCCACGAATATCTACGAACAGTTCAGAGCCAAGTTTGGTGTATTGCGGCCAAACATAGCCAAGACCAATTGGTTCGTTGGTAGACGGTGACAGAGTACCACTGGTTACCTTGCCCATTTCTTTGTTGTCAAAAGAAAAGAGCGAATACCCCTGTCGAGGAATGCCTTTTTCGATGAGTTTGAAACCCACAAGAGCCAGAGGCAGGCCCGCCTCTTTTTGTGAAATGATTCTATCTTTACCTAAGAAATCTTTAGTCGCAGGCTTAATCACCCAACCCAAACCAGCTGCATAGGGGTTAATCACATCATCAATTTCATGGCCATAGAGGCTGTAGCGCATTTCTAGGCGGAGTGTGTCTCGGGCTCCAAGTCCAATGGGCATGACTCCCAATGGTTGACCAATTTCTAAAAGGGCTTTCCAAAGATTTGAAGTGGCTGATGTCGGTACAAAAATCTCTGCCCCCTTTTCGCCGGTGTAACCGGTGGTGGCCACCATAAGGTGGACGCCTTGCCAAGGGACCATCGCAAACTTAAAGGACCCCATCGCAGAAACTTGGAAATTCAAAACTTTATCCAAGAGTGCCAGCGCCTTTGGGCCTTGCACGGCAATCTGGCCCCATTGATCGCTCTCGTCGCTGATAATGGCACCTTTGTTATGAGCCTGCATCCAGGCAAAGTCTTTGTCCTTGTTAGAAGCGTTGACGCAGACGAAGTATTCTTTGTTGGGTTCGACGCAATAGACGATAATGTCATCGACTAAACCGCCTTGATCGTTGGGCAGCAACGAATACTGTGCTTCGCCTTTCTGCAATTTTTTAACGTCGTTTGTGGTGAGCCATTCAATCGTGGGAAGTGCATTTTCACCCTTTATGCGAATTTCACCCATGTGTGAGACGTCAAAGAGACCCACATTGGCACGAACATTTAGGTGTTCTTCCTTGAGGCCAACGTATTGAACTGGCATTTCGAAGCCAGCAAAAGGAACCATTTTGGCGCCCAGATTGACATGATCCTGATAAAGCGGAGTGCGTTTTAGCTCTGACATCGATAATTCCTTTTTTGAGGTGCACCCTGTTTTTTGGGAAATTTATCGTCAAATGTCAATAAAACGCTGGATCGATTACTTTTTTTGTTCTTCTTGGTGCTTGATGGATGTCCTTAAGAGCGATCGAGTTTGCTGTGAAGCGTTCTGTGCGCCCAGCATATTCTTGAGCTGGTCGTGCACGGTGGTGTCGTTAATCAGAGCGCCGAGACTGCCCTCGCCGTTTTCAATTTTAGTCAGGACTTTATCGAGTTTGTCCACGACCGATGCGATTTTGGTTTGTCCTTGAGCATCCTTTACGCCGCGAAGGTCTTGGAGCAGTTTGGTGGCCTCGCTGAGAGTGGCGGTCATTTGTTTGAGGGCCAATTCTGTTTGGGCGGGAATCTTCGCCATGCGGTTTTCAAGCAACAGGCTCTGTGTGATCTTATGAAGATCTTCGAGAATATCAAACACCGTTGCCGCTCGCTCGCCCTTTTCACTGAGAACGCTTAACAGGTCTGTGTTCGGTGCATTGGGGATCACGGTGTTTTCCGGAAGGGGTTGATTCTCAGTCGGGCCAGGAGTGATGAATAAATATTTGTCTCCGAGTGCGCCTTGAGTGCGAATTTCAATTTGGCTGCCTTGGGTGATTTTTTTTGAAAACACTTTCTCGATACGCATGGTGACTTCGACCGTGCTTTGGTTAGGAATGAACTCAACATTTTCGATATTCCCCACCTTGATACCCGAGAGAGAAACGACACTTCCTTCCGTGAGCCCTTGGATTTGGGAAAATTGGGCTTTGAGGTCATATTGAGATTTAAAAATTTCGCTGCCCCCTATGAAGAAAATCGATAAACAAACGGTGACCACTCCCAGGGTCACAAACACTCCCACTCGCTTTTTGTGTTCCCACGTCGTTTTCATTAAAAGGCCTCTCCGTTAATAAATCGATGCATCAGTTTGTTTTTGGATTGATGAAATTCCGCTGGAGTCATTTCCTCTGCTATCTCACCCCTCAACAGCAGGGCTAGGCGATCACAGACCTCCAATGCGACAGGCATATCATGGGTGACAAGAATACTAGTCACTCCTGTGGCTTTGAGCCGTAAGATGAGATCTTGGATTCGCTTTGTATTGAAGGGATCGAGACCGGCAGTGGGTTCATCATACAATAATACTTCGGGGTCCATAACCATTGCCCGTGCTAACCCTACTCGTTTTTGCATGCCACCACTCAGTTGCGAAGGCATGAGCTGTCCGCTTTCAAAAAGACCAAACTCTCCTAGAGTGGATTCAATCTTTTTTGTTATCTCAGCATCGCTCAGGTTTGTATGCTCCTTGAGTGCATAGGCAAGATTGTCAAAAACTGTGAGAGAGTCAAAAAGGGCACCACCCTGAAAGACGTAGGATACTTTTTGACGAACCTTAGTAAGTGCGACTTCCGGAAGAGTATTGATCTCTTCATTGTTGACTAACACGCTACCAGTATCAGGAATTTCGAGTCCAATCAGACTGCGGAGAATAACGCTTTTGCCAGTACCAGAACCACCGATGAGACCTAGACACTCGCCTTGTTTGACTTCGAAGTTTATATTTTTGTGAACCATTTTTTGGCCAAAGCTTTTGGAGAAGTTAGTGACTTTGATCATGCTAACTCCACTTCTGGATAATCCAAAAAAGTTTAGATAAAAAGAAGTCGCCAATCAGTATCAGGATTGAAGATGTAACAACAGCACGAGTGGTCGCTGCCCCTACTCCTGTGGCACCATCAGT
Source organism: Pseudobdellovibrionaceae bacterium (assembly GCA_044374645.1). Classification (GTDB taxonomy): domain Bacteria; phylum Bdellovibrionota; class Bdellovibrionia; order Bdellovibrionales; family Bdellovibrionaceae; genus CAUJGP01. The sequence goes on from JBILOD010000115.1 coordinate 6,679, forward strand.
TACGTTGAGTCCGTAATAGCAAGAGGGCATGCTGATAAAGAGAGAAAAGAAGATGGCTTTGAAAAAGCCAGTGAGATAGTCATCCATGGAAATTGTGGTGAGGGTTTTGAGAAGGTAGTAGTTTGGGTCAAGGCCAAGTTCAGTGGCTCCAATGACTAAGCCGCCTGCCATTCCAATGATGTTGGCAAAGGCTACCAAGATGGGAATCGAGATCAAACAGGCTAGGACTCGCGGAATCACAATTTTGCGAATGGGAGAGGTGCCGAGCGCACGAATAGCATCGACCTGTTGGGTGACGACCATTGAACCAATTTCAGAAGCGAAACCGGCGCCCACTCTTGCGGCCATCATTAAACTCGTAAACACGGGGCCAATTTCACGAATGATCGTCGCGGCCATCAACTTGGGAACGTAGAGCTTGCCTCCAAATTTCTCGAGTCCAAGGCCAAATTGAAGCGACATCACCATACCTATGGAAATGGCAGTGAGAAAAATGAGGGGAAAAGAGCGGATTCCCACTTGGTACACTTGCTCTATGAATAAATCGAGGTAGAACGGGCCGCTGCGCAGGTCTTTACATACCTGAATGGCTAAGATTGTTACTCCTCCGATGAAAATCCACAAAGTGTCCGTCATGGTGCTTTGAAGTCCTTTTTAAATTGTTCAAAGTGTTTAAGTTCTTTCTCAAACTGATTGGCCACGCCGGAGTAGGTGAGTTGGTAAAAACACTGGTTCTTGTTGAATACGAGACTTTCGAGTGAAACCTTGATGCCGTCAATATAGCCCTTGAAATGGCCATACACAGCTTCGCGTCCATTATAGAAAATGACTTTTTGCGTATTACTCTCGAGCCGATCAAAGCCTTTTGAGATTTCACTGATGGCGAGGTTAAGGGGGCGATCCGCCTTCTTGGAGCAATCTGAAAAAAGCGCGATGACGTTTCCGGTTTGACTGCTTTGCCAAGATTTATCAGCTTCACTCTCTTTGAATAGCATGAAGGGTCGACTAGGTTCTTCAAAATCCACATTTGAGGCCTTCAATGGTGTTACGTCACCAAACTTCAAGTGAATGCAGCTCGTTCCTATGAAGCTAAACAAAAAGATACTAAACAAAGTCTGAAGTCCCAATGGTCGCCGATGAAACTGTACAGCGTTCTTATCGGCGCTCTTGCCGGGTTCCGGAAATTGTTCTGATGACCTGAATTTTGATTTTTTTGCTAAGTGCCCCATGCTCGACCCATCGGAAATTCAAGGGTCACGCTAAAGTCTTAATTCATGAATTAGACACTAATGTGAAATGACCTAAGTCGGGGTGGCATCAATTCTGCTGTTTATCAATTTTGTTGAACTCGGTACAGAGTGAGGAACGCGAGACTATGCTTAAAGGTTTTGAGAAATTGATGCAAAATCAAACTCTTAGTTTTCGATGTCTTGTCGATATCGACGTTAGTCTCCGTCATGGAGTTGACAGCTGGCTACGATTGAATCGATATCTTTTGACACTGATTATTCCTACAGTGTGCTTCATGAAGCCGCTATGGGCAGTTTCACCAGTGACTACTCAAGTAAATACGCAAACTGCCAATAGTCCGGTCACCATGGATTTGCGGATTGTTGATGGAAATTTTCACCTGGAGTTTCTTGGTGCTGCCGAGTGGGATTACGATCTTGAGCGCAGAGAGGCTGATGGTCGGTCCTTCATCGAGTTGCGAGTTCCCACTCTTACGGCAAAGGCCCAGGAACAAGTTCAACACATACCAGCCAATGATGTTGTTGATTCTGTTTATTTGGAAAAAGTGCCTGGTGGAAGCAAGGACATTCTAACCATCAACCTCAAATCAGGGAATGCTGAAAGTTTTGACTATCTCACGGAGAAACCGTCCCGACTGGTGGTTGATTTGTACCTAACTAAAAAAGTACAGACAAAAGTTCAAGCCAAGGCGAATCAACCAGGTAAGAAGTCAACAGAGACTCTGCCTCCAAAGGGGGAGCAGCGTATGCCGGCAGCCGATGAACTTTCGGCAACAAAAGCAGTGGTCCCGGCAGAACCAGATGCGTTGGCTAATACCATGGTAGGGATGGCGGGTATTTTTGATGGGGGAGACCCAAACTTCGAACGATTTGCAGTACGTGATCATGAAATCAAAGAGGAAGCTATTGTTCGCAGCCAAGAGAATTTATATATTCCATTCCCGATGTTAATCATCGAAGGCAAACACTTTGAGGAAATCAAAGCTCAGCCGCCAGTTTACGAAATCACTTCTAAAGATAATCCTGAAAACAAAATGGCTCGCTTGGTGTTGACACTTTTTGAAAAAAACCGTTTGGCGGTCTGTTTGAAGACGGCAAATTGGTTTTTAGATAAGTACCCACACTCAGAATACGAAGAAATCATCAGGTTCGTTCTGGGCGATTTGTATTTTAAAATGTGGGAGAAAGACGGG
>JBILOD010000600.1:0-2583 GCA_044374645.1 Pseudobdellovibrionaceae bacterium
CGACTCCAATCCAATTTATATGAAATGGCTGGAATTGCACCATGTGGTCGATCACTATGGTTGGGAAGTGGCCGCACACTCGATGTCCCATCCATTGCTCGAGAACCAATCTCCTGAACTTATTGAGCTCGAGGTGCGTGGAAGCAAAGAAGCTCTCGAAGCACAGGGGTTTCAGCCGGTCGGTTTTGCAGTACCTTATGGGTCTTACAATAATCACACATTGGCCATCATCCACAAGTACTTCCAATATCATCGCTCGTTCTGGTCAGTTCATGATCCTTTGAGTAAGAATGAATTATTGGATTCGCTCGAGTTGAGTGTAAAACGGGTGGAAAATAAGACCACTGTTGAAGAAATGCAAAGTTGGGTCGATCAAGCTGTCCGAGAGGCAAAGACTTTGATCCTGGTGTTTCACAACATTGATCCTGTTGAACAACCGGCGAAGGATCGTTGGGGTTACAATGTGGAAGATTTTCGTACAATCGCTGATTATGTGGCCAACTTGCGAAATCACGGAAAACTCGAAGTCATGACGGTGCAAGAATCTTTGAATGTGCCAGGGCGAGAGCTGCTTGCGCGAACGGGCGATCAGTCATCATTCGTCGGCCAAGTGTCCAAAGACGCATCATCAAGCGAGTTACTCACACCGCGGTTTTTTGTGAGACCAGAAAAGGCCTATCACCTCTCCCTTTATGTGGATACCCGTGATCTTAAACCAAATCGGACCCTGAATGTCTATTTAGAGGAAGTTTTGAGAACAGGCGAGGTGCATCGGGAGTTATTTTTTGAAACCTATAATGATGTTCACCAAATCACGAAAACCTATCTTCCATCAAAGGATGTCGTAAAGGCCCGTTTGGTCGGTTTACCATTGAAAGGAAGTCACGGCCCGGTTCGTTGGGGAAATTTTCGAATCATTGAACGCAAACCACTTCAATCAAAACGAGGGGAGTGAATTCTCTCTCGTAAGGTCCTGATTTAAGATTTTTCTCGAATGGCCTTCTCAATTTGGCGCATGAGTGTCGGTGTTTCACGATGACTTTGTGGAGCCACAAAAACGGTATCATCGCCGGCAATGCAACCAAGAATTTCATCGGCAAAGGTCATATCCACAAAACGACCCACTAATGAGGCTGAGCCTGGGTGAGTGCGAATCACAATCAATGTGCCATTGGAGCGAATGGTAGTAACCATTTCATTGAGAGATGATGTTTTAACGGGCACAAACATTTCTTCGGGAAGTCGATAAACCGTACGTCCTTTGGTGTCAATAGCACGCACGGCCCCTAATTTGCGCAGGTCTCTTGACACGGTTGATTGTGTCACGGAAAAACCGGCCTTTTCTAGTTTATCCACCAACTCTTCTTGAGTGCTGAGGTCGCCACCATCCAGCAGCTGACGTAGGTGATCAAGTCGTGTTTTTACCGGTTTTGTCATGGAGGCGCTCCGCCAAATAAATTCTGTTTATCCTAACAAGTTAACCAAAATGGCTTTTTGGACATGCAGCCGGTTTTCACTTTGTTGAAAAATCACGGATTGTGGACCGTCGGGAAGATTTTGTGAAATCTCCTTGCCACGCACCATAGGCATGCAATGCATGACAACCGCTTTAGCGTCAGCCTTTGCCATTAAGGCTTCATTGATCTGATAGCCTTCAAAAGCGGATTCACGAGCCATTTCCTCATGCTCGAAACCCATGCTGGTCCAAACATCAGTATATAGTGCGTGGGCGCCAATGGCCGCTGATTCTGGTGTGGCGTGAGCCGTGATTGAACCACCCCCTTCTGTGGCCAATTGCTTCGACATTTTAACAATGAACGCATTCGGCTCGTAACCAACAGGGCAAGCGTAGTGAAGCTCAATGCCCAAGCGAGGGCAAAGAAGCATCAAGCTGTGCAACATATTATTGCCATCACCAATGTATGCTAATCGTAAACCTTTTAAATTGGTAAACCGCTCTTGTAGAGTGAGGAGGTCCGCCATGACTTGGCAAGGGTGATGGGAATCAGTCAATCCATTGATGATCGGAATCGGAGATAATTCTGCCATACGTTCCACATAAGCGTGGTCAAAGGTACGAATCATCACGCCATGAGCATATCCCGCCAAAACTCGAATCACATCTTCTGGTTCTTCCGTCTTACGATTGGAGCCAATGCTTTCAATGGCATGAGCTCCGAGTTCATGAATCGCCACCGCAAAACTCAAACGAGTGCGCAAGGAGGGCTTGTCAAAGAGCATGACGATCGTTTTATCCTTCAGCAAGGGGCGCAAAACACCTTGGGATCTTTCGGCTTTCAATTGGGCGGCCAAGTTGAGAATCTCTTGAAGTTGCGAAGCGCTCCATTCGACACCGGTTAAAAAATGAGGAGCGACAGGTGCTGCTCCTGTGATGGAACTTTTAGAGCTGCTCTTAGTTTTGGTTTCTGTTTGTAACATCTTAGATACCTCTTAGTCGCCTCGTTCATCAGCGAGGCAAAAATAAACATTCAATTCTCAATATTCGAAGTGGTCTTCATGTAACTATAAGTCGTCTTCATGAAATTCGGTTTTCAGCGTTCACTGCGCCATTGCTCGTTCCGG
>JBILOD010000117.1:0-9058 GCA_044374645.1 Pseudobdellovibrionaceae bacterium
TCTCCATACGCTCAGGATTAAACAATATTCAGTCAGTGTCCACTCCAGAAAAATAAAAAAGGGAGGCCGCGGGCCTCCCTTTGCTTCGGGCATTTCTATTAAAGACAATTTTACCCAATTTCCATTTTTGCAATGGTTTGCAACTGCATGTTAGAGGTTCCTTCATAGATTTGGCCAATCTTAGCATCGCGCCAGAATTTTTCTACAGGGTACTCGCGAGTAAAGCCGTTACCACCAAAGAGGTCTACGGCCATCGAAGTGATTTTCTCTGCGGCTTTTGAAGAAAACAGTTTTGCCATAGCGGCAGATTCAATAAAATCCTCACCAGCATCTTTTAGGCGAGCGGCATTATAAACCATCAATCGTGCCGCTTCTAATTGAGTGCGCATTTCAGCCAATTGGAATTGGATTCCTTGGAAGTGAGCCAATGGCTTGCCAAACTGTTCGCGAGTTTTAACATAGCCAAGAGCAGCCTCGTAAGCGCCTTGAGCGATTCCCACCATCTGCGCTCCGATACCGATGCGACCTTCGTTGAGTGTCTCAATGGCTATTTTATAACCCTTGCCAACTTCTCCCAGCACGTTGGCAACTGGAACTTCGCAATTTTCAAACAACAATTCGCACGTCGAGCTGGCGCGAATACCGAGTTTGTCTTCTTTTTTACCAACTTTAAAGCCGGGGAAAGATTTTTCTACGACGAAGGCCGTAATGCCTTTGTAGCCTTTCGCAAAATCGACATTGGCAAACACGATAAAAACATTGGCTTCATTACCGTTGGTGATCCAAAGTTTGTTACCATTGAGAACATATTTATCGCCTTTGAGTTCTGCTTTCAATTTAAGGGCAAAAGCATCAGAGCCGCTTGAGCTTTCAGAAAGCGCATAAGCGCCGACCCATTCGGAGGCCATTTTTGGTAAATATTTTTTCTTTTGGTCTTCAGTGGCCCATTTCAAGAAGGCGTTGGTCACCAGCGTGTTTTGCACATCCAAAAGTACGCTCACGGATCCATCGATACGACCTAATTCTTCAACAGCCAAACAGGCCATCGTGAAGGTGCTGCCTGCGCCACCATAGGACTCCGGAGTTTCAATTCCCATCAGACCCATTTCGAAAAGTTTCTTAACAAGAGCGGGGCTCATGGCTGCTTCTTCGTCCATGTGAGAGACGAGCGGTTTAATTTCAGCTTCCGCAAAAGATCGAACAGCATCTCTAAAAGCCACTTCATCTTCGCTCAACATTGTTAAGGCGGGGCGGTGTTCCATTGTTTCTCCTTATGAAAGGTTATTGTTAAGTTTTTAAGGTCTCTTTTGGGCTTTTCGACTATATATAAGATCCGGGCGAAAAAGAGACTCAGCACTAAACCAAGGATTTTTTAGATTAAGGTTTCCGCTGATTCAACAAAATATCGATTATCAAGGCAGGTTATGGATTTACATTTTATGATTACTAAAATAGCAGCGTTTTTTCCGATTTTTTTATTTTCAATTTGTTTCCATGAATTCGCCCACGGATTGATGGCCAAATGGAAGGGCGATCGCACGGCAGAATTATCTGGTCGGTTAACACTCAGTCCATTTGCCCATGGCGATCTGCTTGGAACTGTCATTTTCCCTATCATAGGGGTGATCACGGGTTTTTTCTTTGGTTGGGCCAAGCCAGTTCCAGTTAATGAGCGCAATTTAAAGAACCCTAAAAAAGATTTGTTTTGGATCGCCTTGGCAGGTCCCGCGTCAAATATATTGTTGGCATTAATTATGGCCATACTAATTGGTTTTGTAGCTAAGTATTTTGGAGCTGTGCCGCTACGAAAGACATTAAATGATTTAGGACAGATTTTTATCTTCACAAACCTGAGCTTGGCGGTATTTAATGCGCTCCCTCTGCACCCCTTAGATGGTGGTAAGATTATTGCGCGATTTATTCCTGACTCGGTGGATCGATGGCTAGAGGATAACCAATTCATGTTGTTTATCTTTTTAATGGTTCTATTGCAGACCCCCGCGGCCGTTATTTTTCATGCGCCGATACAAATTTTATTCGACCTGTTGATGCAGGTTTCGGGAGTTATATGGATGCTGTAAACGAAAACCAGAAACCGCCAGAGCAGCCAAAACCGCCGCGTCGAGTGATGAGCGGCATACGTGTGACTGGAGCCTTACATGTGGGTCATTATTTTGGGGCGCTGAGAAATTGGTTGCGCCTTCAAAATGAACATCCTTGTTATTTTGGTTTAATGGATTGGCACGGAATGACCACGGCCTACAAGGCCACTAAAGAGGTCGACCCTTGGACTCGTGATATGTTGGCGGATTTTTTGGCTTGGGGTTTGGACCCAGAAAAATCAGTGATTTTTGTTCAGAGCCGCATTCCTGAGCATCTTGAGCTCTTTATGATTTTTGCGAATTTGACGCCAATGGGTTGGTTAGAGCGGGTACCAACATGGAAGGATGCTATTGAAGAGGCCAAGCAAAGTGACACTCACAATTTAGGACGTTTTGCCTATCCGGTGCTTCAAGCCGCTGATGTGGCCATTTATAAAGGAGCATTGGTTCCTGTAGGAGCGGATCAGGTTTCGCACTTGGAATTGACGCGGGAGATTATTCGCCGTTTCAATCATCTCTATAAAGCGCGCCTTCCGGAGCCTCAACCTTTATTGACCGAGACGCCTTTGGTTCCGGGTTTGGATGGACGAAAGATGTCTAAATCCTACAACAACTCGCTTTTGTTGGCTGAGGAAGAAAAGGATCTCAAGAAAAAAGTAAATCAAATGATCACCGACACTCAACGAGTTCATCGGGAGGATCCGGGCGAACCTGATCGCTGTACGGTGTATACCTATCATAAGCTTTTTTCGTCGGAAGAGGATAAGGCTTGGGCCGCCGTCGGTTGCAGATCTGCGGGCATCGGCTGTGGTGATTGTAAAGCTAAGTTGTTTGAGAATATCAATAAGCTCATCGGACCCGCTCGTGAAAGAAAAAAAGAATTGTTGAATAATCCAAATCAGCTTGATTCAATCATAAACGCTGGATGCGATAAGGCGCGAAGCGAAGCTCAGAAAACTCTCAAAGAGGTTCGTGAGCGAATGAAGTTTCATTCACTTGGGGGACTTTGGTTTTGAATCAATTAACAGTCACGTTGCCGAAATTTGAAGGTCCATTGGACCTCCTCTTGTATCTTATTCGCAAAGAGGAGATGGATATTTTTGACATTAAGATTCACGAAATCACGCACCAGTACCTTGAGTACATTAAGAAGATGCGTGAATTGGATCTTGAAGTGGCCGGAGAGTTCATCTCGATGGCTTCTACGTTAATTCATATCAAAAGCCGAATGCTTTTGCCTCAATACAATGAGCATGGGGAAATCGTTGAAAACGTCGATCCACGCAAAGAGTTAGTCCAACGACTTTTGGAGTACCAAAAGTTTCAAGATGCCGCAAAGAGCTTGAACGAACGCCCTATGGTGGGACGTGATATTTGGTTACGTGGCACCCGCGAGGTGATTAAGCCTCAGGAAGATGAGATTCTGCTCGAGGACAATGCGCTTTTTGCCTTGATTGCCAGCTATCGTAAGGCCTTGCGTTCCTTTCAAAAGAAGATCCACCGGGTGGCGAAGAAGGCTCAGTCCATCGCTCAGCGAATCATGGAGCTTAAGGACCGTTTGATTCCAGGGCAAAGAATCACCTTGCGAGAGTTGCTTGCTGCCACTGAAGATCACACGCGCCAAATTTTGATTACATTTTTGTCGCTCTTAGAGCTGGGCAAGATGGGATATGTGACTCTCTATCAAGCTGAAACATACGGCGATATTTATGTCGACCCTAAGAAAGACATCGCGAGCGATGTGATTTCAAGAGTGGAAGAGTTTGATGGATTGAAATCAGAAGAGGAAGCTGAACGTTTGTTCCATAAGGCCGAGGCGGAGGCTCAAGCTCAGCTGGAGTTGCCCTTGGTTGATGATTTGGAAATGGCAGACCTTGGTGAGGATAATCTTTCATTGGGAGCCGAGGAAATGGCATCCGATGAAGAGATTCTTGCGGCTGAAAATGAATTGGCAGCCGTGGCTTTGTCTGAGTCTGAGCAGACCAACATTGTTTTTGAAGTGATTGAGAATTTCGATTTGAGTACGGAAGGGAAGGTTTAGTTATGGCAAAGAAAAAGGCACAGCAAGCTGCAGACGAGTCAGCTGCAAAAACGGCGGACCTTTCCAATCTTATTGATGCAGCTAAAACTAGCCTCTTTCAATTTAGTGAAGAAGTGGAGATGGCTTCCGATACCACTCAGTTGAATGCGGAAGCACAAGCTGAGGTTGAAGCCCTCGCTACAGAAATTCATGATGCCGTGTTAGCATCGCCTGTTGAAGCTGCTGCTGGGGCAGAGGTTGCCGATATTTTTGATTCCAGTGAGATTGAAGACATTCAGGAGTCAATGGAGTTATTATCTGAGCCTTTGCCAATTGAAACCTCTGAAGAAGATATGGCTGATGATGAACTCGCAAAAGGTGGTTTAAGTTCCAATGAGTTCGTCGCTAATAATGATAATGAGTGCGCCGAAGTTCTGCTCGATAACACAATGGAAGAGGATGCTGTTTTCGGTGAGTTGATGGGCAGTAACGAAGGCTCTACCATCGATAGTCTTGAGTCCCAGGATGTGAGTTCAGAGTTACAAGGAACAGAACTGGAAGGATTTGCTTCTGCAGCCATCGAAGAACTCGAATTTGTCGAAGAATCACAATTAGAATCAATCGTTGAAAGCGTACTTTTTGCGACGGATCGCCCAGTTTCGTTTGCAACGCTGAAGCAGATTTTTAAAGGCACCAATGTGACCAATGCTCGATTGAAGCGAGCCATTGAAACATTGCAGGTTGAATATGCCGGTGGTCGTCGAGGTGTTACTCTTGAAGAGGTTGGCAGCGGTTATCAATTACGCACCAAAATCGACAACATGGAGTTTATGCGTCGATCCTTTAAGGCGAAATCCTTTAAATTATCAGGGCCTGCGCTCGAAGTATTGGCCATTGTGGCCTATAAACAACCGGTGGTTAAGGCTGAAATTGATGAAATTCGTGGAGTGGAGTCGGGTCACTTATTGCGGGCGTTAATGGAGAAAAACTTAGTTCTTTTTGCCGGTAAAAGTGATTTGCCTGGTAAACCAATGCAGTATGGTACGGCTCGTAAGTTTTTGGAAATCTTTGGACTTCGAAACCTAAAAGAGCTTCCCACTTTATCTCAAATTGATGAGTTGCTCCCAGAAGGTATTGGGGATGAGGAGCAAAAACCAAAATTGGCCGACATCACGGATGGTCTTTCTGAGCAAATCGGCCAGAGTTATTCCGAAGGTGAAGAAGAACTCACTAAGATCACCGATCAGCTTGAGAAAATTGATACCTCTTCTGAATTCTTTGAAAAAGAAAAACTCCGCCAAAAGCAGGAAAAAGAGGCAGAAAAGGCTCGAAACCTTCGAGAGGCCATCGCCGTTGGGGAGTCAGTATCGACCCGTGATATCAATTGGTTAAAGCGTTATGACGAGCAGCTTGCGCAGGGGGTAAGTGCCCCAGTTGTTGAAAATGCAGAGGCAGAAAGTGTGGCAGCAGAGCCTGTAGCTACCCTGTTAGGGGCCATTGATGAATCTGCAGAACTAGAGGCTGCATTGCAAGCTTGGGATGCCGAAGATGAAGGTGTGTCCCAACGTCTTGAAGACAATGATCTGGCAGATATAGACGAAGAAATCGTTTAAATAGCCTTTTTTTCTCAGCATCATTGGACTTTAAGAGTTCAACGAGAGACAATGAGGAAAAGTGTAAACAAGGATGGTTTGCAATGGGGCACAAGTGGGTTCGAAACCTATTGACGCTTTTTCTTATTTATCATGTGGCTGTTATTGTACTAATGCCAAATTCCAGTTCAATTTTGGGGAGACGCTGGGGATTTCTCATTGCTCCCTATGCCAACACCCTCGGCATGAATGCCACTTGGGAGTTCTTTTCACCGGATCCTCCGCAGCCTTTTTACTTTGATTATACAGTTTATTTTGAAACGGAAGATGGTGAGGAAAAACGGCCACCCATTGATGCTTTTTTTCCAGAATGGCGAACAGAACGCACTATTCATCCCAATAAAATTCGATTAAAGAATGCCGTTCGTTTTTTTGCACTTTCTCCGCAGAGCGTAGAGCAAGCGTTCATTGGTTATTTATGTCGGCAATATCCCGAGGCCAATCGTGTGAAGGTACGCCAAGTGGTTGAGATGATTCCGCCTCTCGAAAAAGCGAAGTTTCGTGACTGGGTCAATGAAGATAACCGATTGGAAGCAATGCCCGTTGAAGCTTCGTGCAATGAGGTGAATACATGATCTCCAAGGCCTGGAATTCAATTCAAAATTTCTTTTTTGCCTCTCGTTCACTTTATCATTTGGGTCTCATGCGATTGGTGGTCTCCAGTGCTTTGTTTGGGCTGTACTGTTGGCGTCAGCTCGAAGTAGAGTTTTATTTCACCGACAAGAAAAGTGTCATCTTGCGGGATAAGTCCTTTGATCTATTACCAGAGTTTTATCGGCCCTTGCTTAAGCTCTTTATTTGGCCTGATAGTTGGGTGCCATGGATTCATGGGTTATTGATTCTCGGACTATTGGGTTTGGTGCTTGGTGTTGGTGGGCGCTTTTGGACTTTGATAACCTGGTTGTTAAGTTTGAGTTTCTTTCAGAGAAACTTTTATGTGGCGTATGGCGCCGATCTGATTGGCACAATTTGGTTATTTTATTTATCTTGGACTCGGCACAACGCCTACTTCAGCGTCTTGAACTTTTTTGATCGCCAGCGTCCAAATAGAATGAAATGTGATTTGTTGAGTAGCTCCGGGGCACGAATGATACAGTTGCACCTCTGTGTGATTTATGGTTACACCGGTTTGCAGAAACTGAAAGGCATGAGCTGGTGGGATGGGACCTCTCTCTGGATGGTTTGGGGCAATCGACAATTTACTGCCATTGATATGACATGGACCTCTCAATGGCCTTTGCTCATAGCTGCCGGCGTATTTTTAACACTTTTTTTTGAAGTGTATTTTCCGATGTTGGTTTGGCGTCCCGAGGTGCGTCCCTGGGTTTTAGGATTCGGCCTTTGTTTTCATTTGGGAATTGCCATCACTATGGGGATTTGGTCGTTCGCAATGGTGATGGTGAGCGCCTATATTTTATTTCTGGATCCGGAGTTTCGTTTAAAATCCCTATCGAGGTTTTTATTAAGGGCGAATGAGGTAAAATAGAATACTGAGATACTGACAAGCGCTGCCACCTAAAACAAAAATATGCCAAATACCATGAAAGTGTCTGACCTTTTCATCAAAAAGAAAAAACACAATACCCCCGGTGTATAGAATTCCGCCGAGGGTAAGCCATACCAGACCCCCCATAGGAAGGACCATCGCCAAAGGTTTTAATGCAAACACAATCATCCATCCCATCAAGACATATATAATGAGTGATGGTATTCGAGTGTGTTTTGCTAATGTAAGTTCGTAAGCAATTCCGACGGCCGCGAGTCCCCAGTTAATAAAGAGTAGCCACCATCCCCAGGTATCCCTTAGGGTGATCAGGCAGAATGGAGTGTAGGTTCCAGCAATCAAAAGGTAAATGGCGATATGATCCAGTTTTTGGAATAACTTTTTGTGTCGGCCTTGGGTTGAATGATAAAGAGTTGAAATAGTGTACAGTAGTATCATCGCGGCACCATAGATGCTTGTGCTAACGATCTTCCAAACGTCTCCAAAAATAGCGGCTTGGGTTATTAACACGGCAGCACCGGCAATGGACATGGCGGCACCGAAGAGGTGAGTGATACTGTTGAATCGTTCGCCGTGATAAATAAAGCCTCCAATTAAGTTGAACCAGACGTTTTAGGCTGCCCCCAGGGTTAAACAACTCTAATTTAACACCTTGGGTAACTCAAGCGGAGTCATATTAATTTATAGGCAACTATAAGAGAGCCTCTTCATGAGGTTTGGCTGAAAAAAAAGCCTAATTCAAACCCGCCCAGCTTGAAATTGAACGAGGCGTAGTTCCCTGACTTTGAGTGAGAGAGGGGAGGGGTAGTCAATGAGAAGGTTGGCCTCTTTCAGCAACATCGAACGGGTGTCTCACTTTCATACAGAAAAATGGTACAATTGTTCTACAAAAAATGTGGGTCTAGTCCTTTAGGTTTTAGGTCCAGCGGCCGATAAGAGTAATATGAAACGAGTCAATTTAATCGTAAAAGTTCGGTTAGATAAAGCGTTATCCTTTGGAGCAGCGGTTTTATCGCTCGCATTGGTGGCGTGCAGTATGACGGTTGATATTACTGATAAGGCTTCAAGTGCTCCTGAAATTAAGAAAACCCAAGGCGCTGAAATGGTGGCAGGGGCCAATCGGCAAAAAACAAACCGAGGTTACATTGTTGAGTCACAAATTGGCCATCCTTTCGGGGCCATTGTATCAAAGACCGATAAGAATTTTACCGTCTACCATTCTGTTCGTATGGGAGTTAGTGCCGAGTAGGCTCTAGTATGCCGACAACAAAATTTCGGGCTCCCCCTCTAGATTGCTATAAAGCCACTCATGTTTCGTGAATGATCAAAAATTCAGGTGAGTGCGTTAATGATTGTAACTTACTAACAATAATCAATAAAATTTGTTGAGGATAAAAAGTTAGGATTAACCATAACTAAGGAGAAAATATGTTGAAATCAACGCTGCTACTTTCATTTTTGTTCTGCTCAAAGGTTTTTGCCACGAACTACAACTTGGATGTGGCTCATACCGGAGTGACCTTCAAGATCAAGCATTTAGTGATTTCCACCGTAAATGGACGTTTTGACAAGTTTGAAGGTTTGATCGATTTCGATGAAAAAGCGAATAAGCTCAAAAAGGTGGATGTTAAGATTGATCTAGACTCCATTAATACCAATGAAACAAAAAGAGACGATCATCTTCGGGGGCCCGATTTTTTTGGCGCTCGCAATGAGAAAAAAGAACTCGTTGAGTCTAAGCGCTACATGACTTTTGTGATGAAAGATGTAAAAATGAAAG
>JBILOD010000263.1:0-5845 GCA_044374645.1 Pseudobdellovibrionaceae bacterium
AGCTTTGGAGTTACACCCTCCACCATAGGCCGTCATGCCTTCGCAACCTTTGAGCAGAGAAAACTGGTTGGCACGAATCAGTCGATCCATACTCACGCGCATCAACATTAAATCGGACGTCGCCCGCAAACTTTCAAGCAAAGCTTGGCGCAACTGGCGCTGACTTTCGAAAACTTGAATCAATGTGATTTTACCTTCAGCGTATCGTTGTTGATCCGCCTTAAAGACCCGTTGGAGCAATTCGGCGGAGCTCACAGATTGGTCGAGTCGCTCTTGAATGAACTCTTTTTTCTGAATAAGGTTCGCTGTCGCCGCCCCCAACTCATTCCGAACTTCGTTCTCTCGGATTTTCAATACACGCAAATTACTCTCTGCGATTTTAATGGTCGGGAAATAATCATAGCTTAACTGAAAATTAAGGCGTCCCACTTGATCGCCAAATGCGACACTGGCACTTTCATTCGGTGTGAGTCCACGCGTGTTGTTTCCAGCGCTCGCACCAGAGATAAACGCAAAAACTTTACTAAAACGATCTTTCTCTGCGGCCTTTATAAATTGAAACATTTGAATGCGCTCAGGAGCGAGTTCATGAACCTTCTTGATCGCTTCTCCAAGATCCATTTCTTCCAGCTTGGAATCATTAAATTCGAACCCAAGGAACTGCAACTCCGTGTCCTGCGATAGATTCAACACCTGCTTTAACTCAGCCATCTCCTGAACGAGCAATTCATTGAGGCGTCCAATGCGAACACGCACATTGGCGGTTTGGCTTCGAGCCCGATCTAGATCACTGGGCACTGCGCGATCATCCTCAATCGCTTGCCGCACCAAATTTTCCACTTCGATCCAATCACGCATTTCATAATACAGAATTTGTCGCGTTTTTAGATCGTTGAGCATATTCACTGCCAGTGAAAGGGTCGAAGCATAGAGGTTCAACTCAGTGATCAAAAACCCCTGTTTTTCAGCTTCAACTAAGCTCTTCGCTTTATAAAAATCAAACCAACGTGACGGAATAATAAAAGGTATCACATAATCAACGGATGACAGCAAAAAGGCTGGGTTGGCCATTGATCCCATCATGACGCCCAGATTAAGTGAGGGTAACAACTTGCCGCGAGCCACTTCCACACTGAGTTTCGCTTGCTTCACTCGCTGGGCTGTGTCCTTTAGAGTGAGACCATTGTTTACTAACTGATGGCGCAAAGTTTCGGGAGACACCTTGAATAGTTTGTTGGATGTTTGCCCCCAGCTGACCGCTGCGAAGATTGTGAGACTCAATAGTAAAATGGTTCTGTTTTTCATGGTGTCTCCTGATCCTTGATGTAGGAGAGTCCATCGCAATCCAAGCGATCTAATGAACTCCACCCCTCCACTGATTTTCGTTTCCAGTATCTATTTTCACCCTGTTGAAATTGCAATAAAAGATTGGCACCAAATTTAGCCACTTGTTTCAGACTTGTGCCATCTTCACCTTCTCGCAACGGCACACTGACCAGGGTTTCTGAGATCACACTCCTATTCCATTCGAGCCATTTTAACTCACTCTTCATGGCTGATGTCACCCACGCCGTTTGCAGGTCCGGGTCTATGCCGAGCACCCAGTTTCCGAACGAAAGTTGTTTATGGGATTGCAGTTTCAAATCAGAATCAAAGGTGAGCCAGTGTATTTTTTTGGATTCTCCTGTTTCTTCGACGAATAATGCGGTCACCAGGGTGTCACTGGCCTTTATGTCCAATAGGCGACCTCGAGTCCACAAATTCGCTTGCAATTCAGCCGCTCCTCCGCCATTCAAATCCCAGACTTCGAGGCGTCCTGCTTTTTTATCGCGATCCCAGTACCACCAAAGCCACTGACCATTCCAAGCAATAGGATTAAAATAGGTTTTATGACTCCAAGCACTGACCTTTTGCTCGGCAAAATTCTTCCACTGAACAAGGCGCCAAACATCACTATCCCCTGGCACCATCAACAACTGATCCTTGTTGTTCCAACCGTAGGCCGCATATTTTTCGCTGGCCCAAGGAATCTGTCGCAAAAAGGATTTCGACATTTCGATCAATGGATATTCGCGAATCCATCGACTCTCTCCCTTAAAAAAATCCAATTTCACCAGGTGCAAAGCGGATTTTTCGGGAGTGAGCCGAATACTATCCACCTCAATTTTTTTGCCAACAAACATAAACTCACCCTGTTGCTTCGAAAAAACCAGCGGTCGAACTTGCGCGAGATCCGTTATGGCTAAGAGATTTTGATCACGGACCAATAAAGTTTTGGGCTGCGCCCCTGAATTAATGGCTCCACGAAAAGTAAGCACATTGGACTGAGTTTGGCCTTCGACACAAAAAAATCGCCATGAGCCAATGGCCTCTTGAGGTTTTTGTGGTTGGTCCGGTTTTTTATCGGGTGAAGCAGGATCTCCGCCACCGGCTGATGGAGGAACCTTTACCGATTTCGGAGAACCACAACCTGCGGCTCCAAGCAAAAGGCCCATTGTTAATAAAACCAGAACGGTAGGTGATTTCGTTTTTTTAAGAGGAAGCATCATATGTGCATCCATCATCTCACAAAGATTATGTTTCATTATTTCAACCTCTTAACTTTCATGAGGCCCATGACCCCCCGATAATTGCTGAGTTCACCAGCAATTTCACCAT
Organism: Pseudobdellovibrionaceae bacterium; assembly: GCA_044374645.1. Taxonomy (GTDB): domain Bacteria; phylum Bdellovibrionota; class Bdellovibrionia; order Bdellovibrionales; family Bdellovibrionaceae; genus CAUJGP01. The sequence goes on from JBILOD010000263.1 coordinate 2,659, forward strand.
CGCGATAAACTCCCGCAAACGTCACCGACTCATTCTCACGGCTCATATTGGTTTGGGAGACAAAGGTGAGAGACGATGTTTCCACATAGAAGCGACCAATCAGGTTTTTTTCAGAGGAGGAATCGTAACGATAATCCAATCGTCGATAAAGTGCGCGAAGCTCGGGACGAAGTTTGAGTTCACCATTCTCGTTGACCCCATCCGGTTCCTCACCAATAAACACTATCAATTGAACAGGAAAAGGATCCTTCCCCATCGCTTCATTGCTCACATCACCAACATAGGTGCCCACTAAGGGCCGCAACGTGGACCGCAAATGAGCTCGGTCTTCCAACTCAGCCACTCGTTGTTTGTGTTTTTTGTCTTCAAGACCATCCGCGCAGCCACTCAAAATCGATAGACAAAAAATCCCCAGAATCATAGCCCTCGTTAAACGCAACTTTTCAATCATACTTCCTCTTCGGGGAACGTCCTCACACCAACTAATCCTGATACATTCAACTGAGTCTGATTCAACGAATTATTATTCAATATTCGCTATTCACAATTTCAAGGAATCGAAATCAGCCGACTCAATCTCAGAAATATTTAAACAACCATTTAACTTTTTTAAATGAACATTTAACTTGAAAAGTGGTTTATATCTTTTTAGATAGATGTCAACCAGGAGCTCTACAGTGTCTCAAGAAATTAAATGGATCATTTCCGTCCTTTGCTGCTCATTGTTTTTCCTTACTGCGTCCGTGCGTGCCGCTCCGCAAGGTGCGACCCCATTGCCAATCAGGAAAGGTGAACCGAGTCCAACAAAAACCTCGGGCACCGAACTCAGAGCTAAGGCCGAACAAGAGCTTTCACTTTTGCCACTGCAATCACGCATTAGGAGTAAATCCAGCCAAGTCCCCCCCATGCAAGTCGAAAATCTCCCGATACCAGAACCTCTCGTTCGCCCCACCCACACTGAGGCCGCCATCACACTCTCTGCCCTTAGTCCTAAAGGAACCTCAAAAGTTTTGGCCGATCAAAACTTCGACTTATCAACAGTTGAGCAGATCCCAATTATCGCTGGCCAAATTCAACATTGGACTTACAAAGATTTTGAGCGAGGGCAAAACATTGGCTTCATTTTCGGCACAGCCCTAGGCGAAAAACAGGTCAATGTGACTTTCAATAATGGATATACCCTTGATAATGTCGAAATTCTCTACCTCAAACTCCAAAGTGGACTCAGTTGGGAACAGGCCCTTTGGCAAGATCGTTTCTCGGTGGGAATATCAGGTCTTATCACTGAGGAGCTTTGGCAGCAAAACACACCGTCTCTTGAGTCACGCTGGTCACGCTGGTCGCCGTCACTGGCGCTTGTTGCGCAAGTGAAAGGTCAGCTCAACCAAAGATGGTATTCCATGCTTGAGATACACAATCATTGGCCTTTGCGAGAGAATCAAGTCGAAGCCTCTCAACAAAGAGCCCATCTGGGAGTCGGCTACTACTTATAGAACTTTGGAGATTCAACATGATGTTTAAACGTCTCACCGCCTTGAATGTATCCACAGTGGCCACTGTTGCCACCGCAACAATTGTGGCGACCGCAACAACTGCAGCAAACGCCGCGCCAACCCCGCTCTATATTCAAGACGTGATCGAAATGGTTCTCACAAAGGGACTTAATCAAAAGGATATTGATTTCGGATTTCAAAAAGCCGAAATCTCTCTGTTGCTTTCAGAAGCGACCTTTGACACCCAAATGTACATCAAAGGGCAGAATGAGGACTCGCGAGCAGAAACTCTTGGCGCCGTCGCCAATGATCGTGACCAAACCCAGACTTTTGGAGTAGGCCTCAGTCGCAAGCTCAAGACCGGTTCCACCTTAGGATTGGATTATTCTTACATTCACCGTGAAAGCGACCTGAGTTCCTACGCCCAATCATCGGGAGTGTTTAAACCAATCCAGTACTATCATTTGACGACGCTCTCATTTAAACAGGATTTGTTGAATAACACTTTTGGTTTCCGAGATCGCCGCCTGACCGATGCCGCCCGTTTGCAATTTGACCGTGCCCAATTTGAGAGGGATGAAGCGTCTGAAGATTTAGTTTTGCTGGCGATAAAAATCTATCTTGATGCTTACTATGCACAGGAGAATCTTAAACAGAGCCTGGCAGCCCGAGATAAATATCTTTTACTGTTAAAGAGCGTCCAACAAAAGGCCCGCATGGGTTTTGATGACCGCAGCGAACTTACCAAAACGAAAGCGGAACTTCAGAACCAAGAGCGCAATGTAAAGAGTGCCTCGCTGACTTATCTGAATCTCCTTGAAAAACTTTATGCCATGCTCAACGCTACACCTCCCGATGAAGTGACGATTGCCGTACCAGAGACCATTCCATCTCCGTCCAGCGTCAGCCCCTCTCCGAGCATAGAAAATCTGCGCAAATCGAAATCGACAGAGCTCCTCGTGAAGGCCACCGATGCTGAGCGTGAAGCGGCCCAAAATAATCAACTGGCCGCCCTTAATTTTTTTGGCCAAGCTGCTTTCTCGGGCCTAGACAAGAGCAACTCGGCAGCCCTTTCAGAAATGAATCATCGGGAAAACCCAAAATATACGGTCGGCCTCGAATTGGTGATGCGATGGGGAGGTTCCACTCAAAAAGCGGAGACGCTATCAAAACGCGTGGCCCATGAAGAGGCTCTGAATGCCCAACAAAAGGTTCAAAATGACCTCAATGAAACTCTTGAAAGAACTCAGCGTAATTTACAATCGAAGTACATTGTCGCAGTGAATGCCCAAGAAACTGTTAAAATTTGGGATGAAGCGCTTCAGAGTCAGGAACGCAATCATCGATTTGGCCGCATCACGACGGCAGAACTCATCACAGACTATGGAAGTTTCTTTCGAGCCAAATCTTCACTCAGTGGTGCACTGGCTGATTATCAATTGGCCTTATATGAGTACCAAGCGGCGCGAGACGAATTAATTAAATCACAGAAATAGGACCCATCATGAATATTGTTTCCACTTCGATTAAACGTCCCATATTTATCACTTGTATCTTTTTTCTGATCCTCGCAATTGGTATGATCTCGCTTTTACGGTTGCCTGTGGATTTGTTTCCGGACGTGACTTTTCCAGTTGTGACAGTGACAACCCCGTATCCTGGAGCTGGCCCCAAGGAAGTAGAAACTCTGGTTT
>JBILOD010000601.1:0-2568 GCA_044374645.1 Pseudobdellovibrionaceae bacterium
CAGAAACGGAAAAGGATCGAAGAAATTTTTGGTTGGCTGAAAACCATAGGATTGCTGAGGCGCCCGATGTTAAAAGGCTCTGAAAAATTAGGATGGATGTTCTCCTTCGGGGCAGCAGTGTATAATTTGGTGAGGATAAAGAACCTCTGTGCGACTCAATATTGAAAAATGGCCAGAACTACTGACCAATTTATGTTGTGAGCACCAAGTAAGAGTTAAGATCAAAATTACAAAAGCCCTTTAAAATAAGTTTTATTGACTACAAAAAGAACAAAGCCAGCCGCCGCTTTTTAAAAAGTGAGCTTTTTCACCGACCTGCTAGATAGTCACATTCTATTGGAGTGCACAAATCCATTGAACCCAGCTTCGTTTGAGAAAAAACTCAGAGGCCGAAAATGAAATATCTTTTTCGGCTATTGATCCTAGGGCTCGCCTTGAGTGTTAATTTGAACCTTGAGGCGAGAGAGGAAGGTGCACAATCATTTCACACCAAAAAATGTGTTTCAAGATTCTCGGAAATTGTGAGATTTGTCGCAATGGCCATTGATAAAAAAAATCAGTCGGAATCACCAATGACACCTCTTATTGAAGGCTCCACCCTTTTAAGGGCTTTTGATCCCAATGCCATTGTGCCCGTTGAAGATACGAGGCTTTTGTATTACAAATCGAGTCCCGTTGAAATTGTATTCCAAGGGGGTATTTACTATGTGCAATGTGGTTTTTTTGTAAATGCAAGTGATCAATATCTGTATGGCCTTGTAGCTCATGAGCTCTTTCGAAACTTAGACGCACAAAATGGAACACTCTTCGAAGGAGATCACTATGGAATGTCAAGACAGTTACCTTGGTTTGACAACGTAAGAGAACCTTTGAAGGAGCAGCCCCGATATCACCCGGAGTTATTGTTAGCTTACAAGAAGGGGTTTAGTGATTATAGAAATTCCTGCAATGCTGTCATCCTGTCACCTGAGGGACCAAAGTTTGATCAGTATCTTGAAATGACGGAATACCAGAACTCAGAAACAGGCCAATTTATGACTGTATTTCTAAACAAAAAGTCCTCGGAGGCCGGAGTTGAGTCTGTGAGTGAAAATTTAGAGTTATCTCCAATGACCATTCGTGAATCACTCAAAAACAGGACTCGTATTTTTGATACATTGACCCAGTTTTCAAAGAAAAGATCCATTCGAATGAAACATGTACATGCCATAAACTATGCCAGCGTTTACAACTTGAATAATGATGTCTGGATGGAGTGTGAGAATAGACTCGATTAAGTTTGGGTTTGATCTTCGGTTTTTTGGCGTCGTTCGATAAAGACTCTTAAACTACCAAACGTTTTGTCATCATTTATCACCTGTTACCGAAGACGGTCTCCCTACGTTGAGAACATGTAGTTTCAGTGACTTGTTAAACAGATAGTAATTAGCCTTAGACTTAGCCTAAGGCTGGTCAATTACAGGAGCAATTCAAACGATCCAAAGTGGGAGCATCGGATCGCGAAAGAAATGAAGTGCCTTAAGCTCTGGGAAAGTCCTTAATTAAACGAGTGACCCCAGAAAGCGTTTGGCTGAGATCACTTGAACTCCCGGGTATCTAAGTTGGTGTGCTCGCTCAAGACGGGCATTTTTGACGACTTGAATACAAAATTTTGGATTAAGCAACTTTTGATAGTAAAGTAGCGCTGTCGTGGGTGTTGACTGGCCCGACTTGACTTCGATCAGTGCGAAGGGGAGTCGATTCATTGTGATTAAAAAGTCGACCTCGCGTTTTTGTTTATCCCTTACATAGTGAAGTTCAAATTCACCCATCGCGCAGTCAGTCCAGGCATGGCATGATTTCAAAAGATGCCCCGCCACCATGTTCTCAAAGCGGGCCCCGTCGTTGCTGGCAAGAGCCCAATCATATAAGAAGATTTTGGGTTCTTTCCTAAGGGAGTTTTTAATGTCTTTCGAATAGGGTTTGAGTCGGTAGCAGAAATATAGTGCTTCCAACAGATCAATCCATCGTTTGACTGAGTCGAAGGAGGAAGAAAGGTCCTCGCGTAAGGACTCATAGGATAACTGCGAGCCCGCTTTATCAAGAAGTAAAATTGCGAGTGTTTCAATGATCCTGAGGTCGCGCACTTCCTGCAGATCTCGTAAGTCCTCCTTGATCATTCGCTCACGATACAAGCGATGCCATCGTCGGACCTTCTCCGCATTCTGCAAAGTCAATGGCTCAGGAAAACCTCCAAATTTTAAAAGTTCTTCAACCGTAAAGGTTTCACTAAAGTGGTCATCCCAATCTTTGATAGGGGGAAGTTTGACGGTGGGCCCTTCTCCAAGGGAAAAGGGATGCATGCGGTAGGGGATATAGCGTCCCTGTAGGCTGTCCCCCGACTTGCGGTAAAAGTCGAGTCGAGCACTGCCAGTGATGATCATGTGAAGATCTTTTTTGAAAAGATCATAAATTCCTTTGAGTTTTGTTTTCCATAGCCGGTCTTTGTGAATCTCATCAAAAACGAGAGTGGATCCTTTGGGAAGACTAAGTAGCAGGTCCTTTGGTGATCGCGCCCATATTCGTCGA
>JBILOD010000602.1:0-2567 GCA_044374645.1 Pseudobdellovibrionaceae bacterium
GCGTTTTTGGCTATGCAGGCGGAACTCTCCGTATTGGAAAAAGAATGATACCATTTCCATTGAGTTCGTAGCCCATCGTTGGCTGAATCATTGCCTTGGTCTAAGTTCTAACTGGATACGGTATGGGGTGAACATTCAGTAGAGTTTATAGTCCGTAACGATCTTAGTCAGGTCTGCACAAAAATTTTTGGTACGGACTCTCTTTATAGCCCTCTATGTCTATAAAGATGTCGCTGTACTTGGTTCTGGCAATATAATAAGACAAGCCTTTCACAATGGGGAGGGCTGATGTTTATTGCTTTTTTAATGTCGGTAGCTATGAATTGGGCGCAGGCCAATGAAGGAATGTGGTTGCTCAATCAATTTCCTGCTAAAACAGTAAAGGCACAATATGGGTTTGAGCCAACCGCTCCTTGGCTCGACAAAGTTCGTTTAGCCTCCGCAAAACTCGGAGGCGGGTGCTCCGGAAGCTTTGTCTCCGATAAGGGATTGGTCATGACCAATCATCATTGTGCCCATGAATGTATCGAACAGCTCTCCAATTCAACACAAAACTATATTCGTGATGGATTTATGGCGCTGTCATTGCCGGCAGAAAAAAAATGCCCGGCATTTGAAATAAGCCGCTTGGTTGAAATTAAGGATGTGACCAAGGAGATTTTGGGAGCGACTAAAAAACTCGAGGGTTCGGAATTCCAAAAGGCAAGGAAGGCAAAGTTTGCTCAACTTGAAATTGATTGCAGTAAAGGTCAGGACAGTGTTCGATGTGATGTGGTGACGTTGTTTCAGGGTGGTCAATATCACCTCTATAAATACGAACGTTACCAGGATGTGCGTTTGGTGTTTGCACCTGAATTTAGGACAGCTTTCTTTGGAGGTGATCCTGATAACTTTATGTTTCCGCGCTACGCACTCGATCTAAGTTTTCTGAGAGTTTATAAAAACAATGAACCATTGAAAAATGAGCATTATTTTTCATGGGCGAAGGAGGCTCCGAAGGAAGGTGAACTGAGTTTTGTCACCGGTCATCCAGGGCGCACTAGTCGGTTGTCGACAGTGTCGGATTTGGCTTTTTATCGAGAAGTTCGATTACCGGATCAACTCTTTTATAATTCTGAGGTGAGAGGATTTCTGACAGAGTATCAAACCAAGGGTGGAGAGGCTCTGATGTCCACCCATGATCAATTGTTTGGTGTCGAAAACTCTTTGAAGGTGACCAAAGGCCGTTTTCAGGCGCTCAACGATCGCCAGTTCATTGCGGCAAAACAAAAAGAGGAAGCCATGCTTCATAAGCATTTACCGGCTTCCTTTGCCGCTATTGATACGGCCTATTCAAAATGGAAAGATATTTACCCGGAATGGCGTTATCTCGAAGTGCTCGATGGGAATTCGAAACTTTTTTGGATGGCCAAAACTTTAGTTCGGTCTGGCGTCGAAATTGAAAAGCCTAACGAAAAAAGGTTCCGCGAGTTCACAGAGGCAAAGCTCCCACAGTTGAAACAGGAGCTTTATTCTGAAGCAAAAATAAATAAAGAAACAGAAGCTTTGTACCTACGCTATTACTTTATTAAACTGCGTGAGATTTTAACGCCTGATCATGAATTGATTCGTGTTCTGTTTAAAGAGAAATCACCGGAGCAATTAGCCCAGTGGGTGGTGGAGAAAACGACGCTCCATGAAAAGTCGTCCCGCCAAGAGCTCTTTGGCCAGTCGGCGAATTTATCGAAGAGTAAGGACCCGTTGATTGAAGTGGCTCGTATGATTGATACCTACGCTCGTCCTCTTCGTGAAAAGTATGAGAATGAAGTTGAAGCGACCCTCATAGCAGAACACGAACGTATTGCTCAGTTGCGCTTTAAATTGTTTGGGATGAACTCCTATCCCGATGCCACAGGCACATTGCGAATTTCATTTGGACAAGTGAAAGGCCATAAGGAAGGCGCGAAAGAAATCCCGGCGATGACACTCTTACAAGGGGCCTTTGAGAGGGCCACGGGCTATGAGCCCTTTGCATTGCCACCACGTTGGATCGAGGCGAAGGGGACAATGGATTTGAAAATTCCGTTCAATATGGTTACTACAAACGATATTATCGGTGGCAATTCAGGTTCACCGGTTATCAATAAGAACGCGGAGATTGTGGGATTGATCTTTGATGGCAACATCCATAGTTTGGGTGGGGATTATTACTTTGAGCCAAACCAAAACCGCGCGGTTTCGGTCGTCAATGCCGGTATGGTTGAGTTGCTAAGAAAAGTGTATAAGCTCGATGCTCTTCTTAAAGAATTAAAACTGTAATTTTTCTTTCAACAGGTCGGTGAAAAACTCCCATTAGGTCAGTTAATACCATTTCCAGTTAGAAAGTAGCCCAAGGCGGTTAGGACCCGAATGAGTTGGGCCAAGGGCGCGAGGCTCATGAGGGACGCTGCCAACGATAGGCTACGAACTAAATGGAAACGGTATAAGGCGCAAAATTAATTATTGAGAGCTCCTGCTTTGATCCATTCGACGATGGCGTTTTTTTCAGCAGTACCAATGGTAGCGCCATGGGCGCTCGGTGAGTAAGG
>JBILOD010000605.1:0-2551 GCA_044374645.1 Pseudobdellovibrionaceae bacterium
AGACAATTTGAGATTTTCAGCTTTGGATCGACGGGCAAGTATGCCAAAGTAGCGAATCCGATTGAATCGAGCAGGCACTATGTGATTGAGATAACGCCGAACAAATTCCTGACCCGATAACTCAATCTCAAATGTGCCGCCGTCGCCCTTTCGATCCTTACAAGCGAAAACAACATTTTCACCATCGATACGAAGAAGGCGGTTATTAGAAATGGCGATCCGATGAGTGTAGTGGCCAAGGTATTTGATCACTTGCTTTGGGCCAGCAAATGGTGACTTCGTATAAACAACCCAGTCGTTTTCGGCAGCACCAATCAAAAGATGCTTGAAGTCACTAATGGACTTAATCTTTTCAAGACTTCCTGAAAATTTTAGCTTTTCGAAAATTCTCTCAAGACCAGCCAGCATTTTTCCACGAAAGACTTTTGATAGCGCCTTAACAGGCAAGAAGTAATCTTGTTTAGCTTGAATCCAGCGAGTTCCATCCAAAGATAGACCACCTCCTGGCACCACCATATGGATATGAGGATGGAACTCTAGCTTTTGGGTCCAAGTGTGTAACACGGAGGTTCCACCCACCTTGGCTCCAAGTTTTGTCTCATGTTCTGTCCGAGCAACCCCCGCACAATTGGGGCTTGAATTTAAGTCAAAAGAATGTGCGGATTACAGCGTAAACCAACAGGGGGGGCTGACCGCGGAAGTGACTACAAAAGTATTCCACTCTATTTCATAAACCTAAATTCGATTATACCGATCTCGCTTCTTTTAGAAGAAATAGATCGCACTGAAAACGTACTGAGTGATCTTTATATTGTAAGTTCCTGAGCTAGCTTGGGGGTGGATGAGCATATCACCCCTGAACATCAAATATTCAGAATCCATGCGAGAGTTGTAGCCCACGTTGATCTGAAAAGGGGTGCGCGAGCTCATCGATTGGGGAGCGATCACGTTACTCGTAGCCGTGGCGGACGCGCGCAGATAATTAAGTCCTCCGCCAATCCAGGGTCCTTGTAGAGGGGTGCCAAAGATGCTGACTCGCCCGTTGATATCGAAGGAGTAGTAATTCGCATCTACCTTTGCGAGCCCGAGGTCAGTGTCGGGCTGGGTACCCGCAAGGGGAAGATAGCTTGCGCCCATTAGAACACTAAAAGCCTTTTTTAAGGGTTTATCGTAGGCGACTCGAATAACAAAATTAGTTCCCTTGAGGTGATTGACCTTAGTTTCAGTCGTCACGTCAATGTTGGTTGGTGTCACGCCTAAGCCAAATCCCCAGTGACCTGGAGCGTGTCGGGATAGGGCAGTGGATTCCATCCCCTCAGGAGAATCATAAAAGGGGTTTTTTGGGCGCTCATCTGAAAGTGAAGAGGGAGATCTTCGGCTTTTTTTAGGTTTCAAAGGTCGAGAGAGCGCTTCTTCGAGCAGTGGATCGCTTTCAGAGGTGAGGTCGGTGACATCTGAATCAGCGACAGTATCAGCGCTGAGGTCATCGATGGCGTCATTGTTTTCTTGCATTGGAGTAGTAAAGCCTCCCGTGCGGGCGTAACCGCGAATAATTTTGCCGAGGGCTTTGGTGCCTTTTTTCTTTATGATTTCGACGACGCCCATGGCTTTGTTGGTCTCAGGGTGAGTGATGATATAGCGCTGATGCAGGCGAATGCTATCTCCTTCATCAAACTCAATCACCACTTTTTTTCCTTGTACATCCCAGATCTCACCAGCTTTGGCTGATAAACTAAAAATATTTATAGCTAAAATAATGGGGAGGTAGGTTTGGATCTTCAAAAGAAGTAAGCTCCTCCCAAGATGAATTGCATGCCTTGTGCGCTTGTACCGCTTTCACTCTTGGGGGTAAACATCACGAAATCGCCTTTAAGGGAGAAGTAGCGTCTAGACACTTTGACATTAAACCCTGCTGATCCCACAAGAGCCAGTTCACTGCTGGGTTTTGGATCGATGTTTGACGACATTGGGATGAAGTAGCCGAGCCCTCCGCCGATCCATAGGCCCTGTTGGCGTTTATCCAGCAGGTAGCGAGCCACACCTTCCATGGCAAGGTAGTTGGTGTTGTTTTTGTATTCAAAGGAAACAGCTCCACTTTGTGTTGAAGTTTGGGCGTTGACGGGATGTAGACCCAGGCTTCCAAGGATGGCCCAGTCGCTACCAAGGCTGGCATCGATATAGCCACGCAGGGCAAAACCATTGCCGGTGGCACCGCCTTCACCTACATCGTTTTTGAGAAATATTGAAGTGTAAACAAAATCGGCGCCAGCACCAAAACTCATGCGACTGGTTGTGCGACGTTCTTCTGTGCGAGGTTCGCTCACCACATTGGTATCTTCGTCAGCTGGAACACGGTCCTCTTGTTTTTTGGCTTTCTTTGCCAGATCGGTCGTATCGCCTGGTTTTGCGGCGCCCTTAAGCAGTTTTCCGAGGGCTCTAGATCCTTTGGTTTTGATGATTTCCACCAATCCGATTTCTTTGTGGGTGGATTGATCGAGGACAAAGACGCGATCGTTCGGAGCAGGGACGTCTTCTCCTTCAAAGTCGAGAA
>JBILOD010000607.1:0-2546 GCA_044374645.1 Pseudobdellovibrionaceae bacterium
GATTAAGCCCGCGGTACCTGGCCTGGCAGGCATAGCCCATCATTCCTTACGAGAATCATTGGGAATACCTAAAGACCACAGTGTGGTCAGTTTGTATTTCAAAGAACCAGCGGGAGATAAAAGTCATATTCGCGAAGCTCCATCTATGCGAATGGTTTCAGAAGTGTTGAGTGCAGCATTTCAAAAAGCAGGAAAACGACCACCTGACCTGATATTTGCAACTAAGGGGGGATCTAGGCAACACAACTTTCGTCGTGACTTTGATGGATTAGGAGAGGACTATCAATATATCGCTCTCAGTGAGTGGAAAGAAAAATATCAGCCCGGCCAAAAGTTTATAGTTGAAAATGACCTCTTTGGGCGAATGCCTCAAATACTTAATATTTCCGATTTAGCTTTTGTAAGTGGACCCATCAATATTATGGAACCCTTAACGGCCAGTACACCCTTGGTATTCTTAAATAACCCTGAGGTTATAACTGACTATGATCCAAATGCATTCAACAATTTTGCTGATATTGCGAAACGCACCGGTGGAGGGTGGGAAATAGAAAACATCGATGAACTTGAAGTTACGACAATGAAAGCACTTCAAATCACTCCCAATGTAATTGTGCCACCGTTCCTATTGCCAATAAATGATCCTAGTACGGGAGAGCAACTCTCACCAGTGGATCGATTGGTAAACAGACTTATTGAGCTTGTTGCAGAAACTGCCCAGCGTGTTGAAAATATTCGAGTGGAATCGATTGAAAGACGAGTCAAAGATTCTAAACCTAAACCTAAACCTATCAATATTGACTATCATCGTTAGGTGAAATGTTTTGTTATCTCCCAATTCTTAGGATGAACGCCACGTTTTGAAAGAGGATCACTGTGAGAGATCCTCAGTTTTGTGAACTATTTATTTTCCACTAGAGGCCTTGTTCATCAATGAGCATGGGTTCCATTTGAAAGACCTTAGCATTTTTAAAATGATGGTTAGATTCCAAAGTACTCGAAGGTGAAACTTCTTGAGACATAAAAAGGATTTGCTTCTTGATGTTCTTCGAAATGTCGTCAATCGGTAGGGAACTCAAATTAGACTTTGAAAACGGGTTTTGGAGTTCAACTCCGATTTGGTCCAAAGCTAACATCGAATAGGATACAAAGAACATCAATGCAGGAGTATACCATCCAATTTTGGTGACGAGACCAATTGGAACAAGAAGGAGATAGATCAAGAGAAATCGTCTCACCTTAATATCTAAGACTAAAGGTAAGGGGGATTTTAATATTCTCTCACAGGCTCCTAGGTGATCCACAAGTAAAGCTCGTTGCTTTTCCATTGAGAAGAATGCTGGATCACCAATATGTCCCTGGTGCTTCGCTTCAGCGATCAATTGGGCAATCTTTGCCGATGAAATGTAAGCTAAATTGACCTCTAAATTTTCACGCAAAACTCGAACCACGTGGAACGGAAATTCGGAGGTATGCCTTAGGAATTCGGATCTCCAAAGCTCACTTTTCGGGCCATAGCTCATTCCGGTTATGGCTAAATTGCGACTCTGATTTACAATTCCACCCCAAAGCTTTCGTCCTTCCCACCAGCGGTCGTAGCCAGCATTGACTCTGATTATCAGTAAGAGCCCGATCACGGCACCAGAGACCTCAAGTAGTCCCACTGATGGACGTAAGGAGGGAATTTGTTTACAAATATACGTCGTCAAAATTGAAAGTGCTGTGAATGCGATCACTCGACCGATGACTTTAGGAGTGACCGATTCAGCCCAAGCAATAGCCGATGACCAGAACTTGCGCTCTTCCGTTATTCTAGATGACATTGATGGGCTCCTGCATGATTGTCTCATGTCGATGGCGGCGATTATCGTCAATCAAAGTTTCGCTGATTTCACTGTCCGAATTTGGTTTAAAAAAAATTACCTTCCCTGTAGTTAAACAATATTCTGCTCCGACAATTTCGAGTTTATTCTCTAAGATAAGGTTTCGAATAATTTGACTTCCACTCTTGACATGCTGAATGGAGGCTTCGGTGTTAGAGTGAATACAGAGATCCAGCAGTTCATCTCTGTTGACGAGTTTCGGAGCCTTGATTTTATCGAGAACGGGTTTGATGGAAGGAGTTATTCGATCCACAATGTCTCGTATATTTTCAGATGGCACCTCGTGTCCCTTGAGTTGGCAATCGAGCGCGGCTGAAACTGCACCACATTTGGAATGGCCCATGACAACAACGAGCTGTGTGCCAAAGGTGGAAGCTGCAAATTCAATGCTTCCTATAATTGAAGGGGCAACGATGTTACCTGCAACTCTAATGACGAAGAGATCTCCCAGGCCTTGATCAAAAACAATTTCAGACGGGACGCGAGAATCAGAACAACTAAGAACGATGGCAAATGGATTTTGGGCGGCCACGAGGGTTGGACGCTTTTCACCATGGGATATTGATTTAAGACTTATTAAATTACTAACGTAACGACGGTTTCCGTCAACGAGTCGATTCAGACCTTCTTTGGCCGTGACCTTATTCATATATAACCCCCAAT
>JBILOD010000608.1:0-2543 GCA_044374645.1 Pseudobdellovibrionaceae bacterium
GCTAAATGTGAGACTTGCGGAAACGAATATCAAAACCTGATGAAAATCCAATTGAATGGAGACGGAGTCAATCATTCCTTTGATTGCTTTGAATGTGCCATTCATAAACTCGCACCGGTTTGTTCGGAATGTGGAGTCAAAGTGCTGGGGCACGGAGTGGAAGTCGCCAAAGACCTCTTTTGCAGTGCCCATTGCGCCCGATTGAGTGGATTCACTCACATTGTCGATCACGTTGATGTTGAGATTGCAAGACCGAACCTCTATTAAAAACACGAGTTGGAGCGGTTGGCATGGATCGATTCAAGAATCGAACGGAAGCAGGTCGCCTACTTGCGGAAAAACTAAAAAATCTACCTTGGGAGGGCACGTGCATCCTTGCGCTTCCCCGCGGAGGAGTCCCTGTGGCTGCAGAAGTTGCGCGGATTCTAAAGATTCCCTGGGATCTACTCCTCGTCAAAAAAATCGAGTCTCCAATGCAGCCCGAGTTTGCCATTGGGGCCATCGCTGAAGACGATGAACCTATTTGGAATGAGGAAGCCAGGAGTTACATCCCGCTCTCCGAAATCGATAAAGACTATCTCACCAAGCAAGCTCGCGAGAAAATGCAATTCCAAAACGAAACCTGGAAGGCCTTTAGAAAACCCATCAATGTTGAAAACAAAACAGTGCTCCTCGTGGACGATGGACTTGCCACAGGACTCACCATGAAAGCCGCAGTGAAACATCTGCAATTGCAACATGCCAAACGTATTGTCGTGGCCATACCTGTAGCGCCCAAAGCAACGAAACCCATTTTCACTAAACTCGTCCATCGTTATATTGTTCTGATGGAGCCGACCTACTTTAGCGCGGTAGGCGAATGGTATGAAGATTTCTCACAAGTCTCAGACGAAGAGGTCCTTCAGCAACTCAATTCAAGAAAATAACATTGAGTTCATCGGAGGCGACATCCTATCCCATCGCCTTTCAAGAAAGATTTTCCATGAAAACCAAGGGTCTCGTTGTCACCATACAGACAGCCGCCGATCCAAAAGCCATTGATTGATAAAGCTTGCACTTGGTTCACCAAATACCTCATTACCAACGCAAGACATTATTGACCTGTTCCTGGCAACAAAGAGTACTCTCTAACCCCACACTCCATCAGTCATTGATTTGACTTTGAGCAATAAAATCCCAGGATTTTACTAGCCAAACGAACAAACCTATAGTTTCGTTCCACTAAATGGTCGTTGTCGCGAAGTGATTGCCCACGGGCGATCGCTGGCGAGGTTATTTAAAAGTTATTTGTTGGTTGCGAAATCATCAACAGTTTTTATTTATATAAAAGTATGGAGGCCACCTTATGGCTATAAGTTCTTTGAAGTCGTCCTACAACGGAAGCGCTGACACTCATATCAATTCCTGGATTAAAGATATTGCCGCACTCTGTGAACCCGATGCGATCTATTGGTGTGATGGTTCCGACGAAGAGTTCCAAAGCCTTTGTCATTTGCTGGTTGAAAATGGAACCCTAAAAAAGCTCAATCCCGCCAAACGTCCAAACAGTTATCTTGCCCTTTCTGATCCGTCGGATGTCGCTCGCGTTGAAGATCGTACGTTTATCTGTAGCGAAAAAGCGGAAGATGCCGGGCCCACCAATAATTGGATGGCCCCAACCGATATGAAACAGATTCTCCTAAATCTTTACAAAGGTTCCATGCGCGGTCGCACACTCTATGTTGTGCCGTTTTGTATGGGCCCCTTAGGATCCCCACTCGCCCAGTACGGCATTGAACTGACAGACTCACCCTATGTTGCTGTAAGCATGAAAATCATGACTCGAATGGGAACCAAAGCGCTCAAGCAAATGGAGGGTCGTACTTTTGTAAAGTGCCTTCACTCCGTCGGAGCCCCACTTCATCCCAACCAAAAAGATGTAACCTGGCCTTGCAATAAGGATCAAAAATACATTGTGCATTTCCCAGAGGAACAATCCATTTGGTCTTTCGGATCTGGCTATGGTGGCAATGCACTTCTCGGTAAAAAATGTTTTTCTTTGCGGATTGCTTCACACATGGGACGTCAACAAAATTGGTTGGCAGAACATATGTTGATCATGGGCGTACAAAGTCCTGCTGGCAAAAAACACTATTTCGCTGCCGCCTTCCCAAGTGCTTGCGGAAAAACGAATTTTTCAATGCTCATTCCACCCAAAGCCTTCGATGGTTGGAAAGTAACAACTCTCGGCGATGATATCGCCTGGATTCATCCCGACAGCAACGGTGCCCTCCGAGCCGTGAACCCCGAAGCTGGATACTTTGGCGTTGCTCCTGGAACGTCAGTAAAAACCAATCCCAATGCCATGAAGACGATTGCACAAAATACGATTTTCACCAACTGCGCACTCACTGATGATGGTGATGTGTGGTGGGAAGGAATGACTGATGTTCCTCCGGCACACCTCATTGATTGGCAGGGCAAAGACTGGACTCCAGAGTGTGGTCGCAAGGCGGCGCATCCGAACGCTCGTTTTACGGTTTCGACTTCACAATGTCCTTCGA
>JBILOD010000118.1:0-8972 GCA_044374645.1 Pseudobdellovibrionaceae bacterium
AACCGCGACTTCGGCAGCCCAAACTTCAAGTTGCTGTAACATTGATTCCGTATTTACTGATTCAGGAGAGATAACTCGTAAACCATGGGCTAAACAAAAACTCTTAACTGGGCTGGGCTGCAATTGCATTTTGCGACCTGCGGGACGATCAGGCTGAGTTACGACGCCTACCACTTCAAAATGCTCATCCTCCACCAAAGCCTTAAGGCAGGTGACAGCAAACTCCGGTGTCCCTAAAAAAACAACACGCACTTTACTCACAGGCTAAACTTCCACTTTCGATTTTGCGCCAGAAGTCACTCGCTCTTTTTTAGCGGGATATCCCAACTTTTTGATTTTATTCTTAATCTTATTGGACTTCACAAAACTCAAGCGATCAATAAACAATTTTCCTTCAAGGTGATCCATTTCATGCTGAATACAAATCGCCAACAGCCCATCCGTTTCCACCGTAAATTTTTTGCCCGTCACATCTTGTGCTTCAACCTGCACCCAATTGAATCGATGCACCTCTTCATAATAACCTGGAACACTCAAACAGCCTTCTTCGTAGGTGGTTTTGCCCTCACCCTTAACAATTACTGGATTGATTAAAACCAAAGGAAACTTCACCTTTTGCTCTAACGCCGTCAGCTCCTGATCTTCTTCATCAGGCTCAGGTGGACGACGGATATCGATGACCAATAAACGAATCAATTGACCCACTTGCGCCGCTGCCAGACCAATGCCTTTGGCATGATTCATGGTTTCCAGCATATCTGCGACCAAACTCTTAAGCTCAGAATTGAACTCTTCAACGGGTTTAGAAATCTCCCGCAATCGGGGATCGGGATAGGTCAAAATTGGTAAAATCGCCATGCAGACTCCTTAAAATCGGTCCGTTTTTATAATCATTGTCTCATAAACGATTTTGGCCCAAAAAACACTACTTTTTGGTGCGAGTGACGAGCCCCAAGCCCATTAAGGTCATTAATAGATTGGGCCCCCAGGCTGCTATTACCGGAGGCAAGTTTCCGTGGTGACCTAAGGTTAAAGATGAGTTCTTAAGAGTCCAATAAATTACCACCATCAGCAAACAGAACCCAATATTGATCATCATTCCACCCTGGCGATTGGAATTCACACTAAAGGGAATACCCAACAAAACCATCACAAAAGCGGCAATAAGAGAGGCAAACTTATCATGATAAACCACTTCCAATGAAACCGTATCTAATCCCGCTTCCTTGTTTTTTTGGATGTAACGTTTCAAATCCTTCAAGCTGAGAACGTCCACCGAATTAAACGACGACTGAATATCGCCCAGTTCCTCATCAATAGCGATGACTTTCTCGTCGAAATCCTGGGTGAGGGGGAAGCTGGTCGCATCGGAAAACAAGGTGATCGACCCCTTTAAGAGTTTCCAGTTTCGGCCCAATAGCTCTACCCGACCTGCTGTCATCATTTGCACCAAGTCCCAATGCTCATTGAACTGATAAAGCGTTAAACCTTCAGCCGTTGCCTTCTGGCGATTGATCGTCTTAATGTTGAAAATGGTATTCTTTGAGCGATACCAAATCCGATCTGTTTTCACAGTGGAATACTGAGCGGGTTTCTTTTTAATCTCATGATAATAAGTGTAGTTCTTAATTTGCACAAAGCGGGGTAACAGCTGATCCGCCGCTGTGAAAAACAAGCCACTGAGCACACCGACCGCCAGGAATATAGGTAAACAAATTCTCATGAGACTCAGACCCGCAGCGAAAAGGGCCAAGAGCTCACTGGACCGATTCATTGTGGATAGGGTGAAAAGCACGCCCAAAAGGCACGCCACCGGCACCATCTGGTAAATGACCTCAGGTAAATAAAACAAATAGTAGTTCATCAAAGAGCTACCAGGAGCATCGGGGTAACGCATCGTCATCGACATTGCATCGACAGCAAGGAAGATCGTGATGAAGACCAGGAGCCCACCCAAGAAAAAACCCAAAAATTGCTTCAATACGTAACGATCAACCAATGTCAGCATTCTTCGAGGGTAAAAAATGAGGCCCCTGACTGTCACTATTATTACTGAATTTCTTGACTCATCGCTAACTACCCGATCTACTAGCCTCATGGCATTGCGCGTCTTATTGGCAGATGAAAGTCTCAACATCAAAAAAAATCTCCAGATTGCACTTCAAGACTATGGAGTTGAAATCAAAACCGTCTTAAGTGGTGACGAAGTTGCCTCTGCAGCGAAAGGCTTCAAACCCGATATTGTGTTTCTTGATGTTCTTTTGGCCAAAATTAACGGGTACGACGCCTGTGCCCAATTTAAAAACCATCCTGATTTTCGCCATATTCCGGTCGTTTTACTTTGGAGCAGCTTCATGGACATTGACGAAACCAAGTTTCGTCAGTCCAAAGCGGATGGGCGCCTCGAAAAACCTTTCGATAAACAATCCTTGCGCAAATTAGTCCAACATTTTGTACCCAAAACTAAATCTCAAGGTTTGAGTGAATTTCTAACTCTTCCCGAACTCCGGCAAGAATCAGATGCTGACGACGCAGTTTTCAATAAAACCCTTACCCACTTTACGCCGAAAGGCGGTGCACTTGGGGATCTTAAGATGGACGATGAACCTGATGATTTTCATCAAGGACCATCTCCGTTTCAGTCGACTATCCCCGAAATCTCACCACTCACCACCCAAAGTGATGAGGTCGAAGAATGGGTCCCTCGTTCTATTCATGCCACTCCTACCCAAGAAGAGAGTTATGAAGTTGAAATTGCAAGAGTGGAATTGCCTGCAGACACCCCACCGGTGACATCCCCCGAATTGGACACACTGCCTGTAATGGGGCGTCCAAGACGAACACCCTCTGCGCCACCAAAATATGCTGGTCCTCCACCTCAAATCCAATTGGATCAGAAACAGCTCGATGAACTCATTCGTTCAGAATTGCGTCCCATTGTAGAAAAAGCCATTGCTAAAGCTTTGCCAGAGATAGCCGAACGTGTTATCCGCGAAGAACTCGAGCGTCTCATGCGAGACACCGAAAATGAAATCTAATACTGTGTTCATTCATTTAGAAAATAGACCTCAAAGTTGAAGCCTAAGTGTCTTAAACTTTGAAGTTTCAGACTTAACGATTGGGGCAACCATTATGACACTACAGGAATTGATTAAAGCCGCGTTAAAAGAAGACATGCCTAAAGGGGATATTACAACTGAATCTTTAGCGCTTCTCCCTCGACCAGGGAGAGCCCGATTGATTGCTAAGGAAGACCTTGTCTTATCGGGCACAGGCCCCTTTGAACAGGCGATGAACGCCTTGGACCAACAGGCGCGCGTGCAATGGCACTTTGAAGAAGGACAGCTCGCCTTAAAAAAACAAATTTTATGTACTATTCATGGCGATTTGATTCAAATTTTAAAAGCGGAACGCATTGCACTTAATTTCTTAGGTCACTTGTCGGGCATTGCTACACTCACCCGGTGTTTTGTGCAAAAAATTGCCCACACCAAAACCCAAATTCTCGACACTAGAAAAACCCTCCCCGGCTATCGCGAACTTGAAAAGCGAGCAGTGGTTCATGGTGGCGGACACAACCATCGATTTAATCTCTCTGAAGCCATTCTAGTTAAAGATAATCACATTGCTATTATGGGTGGAATTCAAAATGCGGTTGAACGAATTCGCCAGCACACCGATAAAGTGATCGAGGTTGAGGCGCGCACAATCCAAGAAGTGAAAGATGCGGTCTCCGTGAATGTGCAAAGGATACTTCTCGATAACATGAACAACGAAATACTGAAGGAAGCTTTGGCTCTCATTCCAAGCACTATTGAAACCGAAGCCAGCGGCAATATGAACCTCGAGCGCGTCGCCGCGGTGGCAGAACTTGGAGTGGGTTTTATTAGTGTGGGCGCGCTAACGCATTCAGCACCCTCCGCCGATGTAAGTTTGATGTTTGATTGGGAGCATTCCTAATGATCGGCCAATGGACGCATGATTGGTTGCAAACGCAAGGGTATCCCGTTCAATACTATCCATCGATTAACAGCACCAATCTCATTGCGAAAGACTTGGCGATGAGTGAATCTGCCCCAGTCACATTCTATGTGGCCGACTCACAAACTCAAGGGCGAGGTCAGGGGTCAAATAAGTGGATCAATACTCCGGCAGGTACGAACTTATTGATGACCTGCTCAATTCTGAGCAACACCCCTCCCCAACCCAGCCTCTGTTTGCTTTTTGGAGAGCACCTGAAAAATTCTTGCCTACAGATATGGCCAAACCTTGCCTGGAGAGTCAAAGCTCCAAACGATTTGTATTTAGACAATAAGAAGGTGGCTGGAATTCTTTTGGAATCGGTCTCCCAGGGCCCACAACATCGATTGTTGTTTGGTTTAGGTTTCAATGTTTTGGCGGCTCCCCAGGACCCTTCTTTTTTGGCGACGAGTTTACAACAATTATTGAGCCATCCCATCCAACAACAAGATTGGCAGCTATTTTTAGATGCCTTGCTGAAGAATGTTTTGAGCGAATCCACTTTTCGATGAGGTCGACGTGAACATTGAGGTCCTATCCCCTAATGAAATTCTTCAGAGGTTGGCACGACGTCCCCTTTACCCATGGGAAGGCAACTATCTGGCCCATTACTCGAGCTATTGGGACGGAATTTTGACTGATCCTCGCTTGTTACTTATGCCTGTGGACGACCATATGGTTCACCGAGGCGACGGCGTTTTTGAAGCCTTTCGCACCATTGAAAATAAGTTTTATTTATTATCACAACACTTAGAACGCTTGCGTCTCTCTGCCAAGGCCATTGGCCTTGAAGTTCCCTGGACGGATTCAGAACTTCGTGTGCTGCTCCAAAAACTTGCTGAAGCGGCCGCAGAACCGAATTTGCTTTTTCGCCTCTTTGTTTCGCGGGGTAACGGTGGTTTCACCACGAATCCTTACGAATGCCCGCGGCCCCATCTGACGGCGGTAGCGTGTCGATACAAGTCTTTTCCTAAAGATAAGTATCAAACTGGAGCCATCATCGGTCGGTCGGCGTACCTGCAAAAACCGGAACCCTATTCAGGAATTAAATCCTGTAACTATTTGCCTAATGTTCTCATGAAAAAAGAGGCCGTTGATCGCAAACTTGATTTTGTCGTGGCTTTCAACGACCAAGGCCATCTCACTGAGTCTTCAACAGAAAACATTTTTCTTTTGTCCGCCCATGGGGCGCTGTTACACCCCCGCTTTGGGACCATACTTAAGGGCACAACTTTGTTTCGTTGTTTGCAGCTCGCGCAGGAAAAACTCCAACTTCCAGTACGAGAAACCCAAATCACTGAAACCATGCTTTTAAATGCGCGCGAAGTTTTTATGGCCGGCACGACGCTCGACGTTTTGCCCGTCACCAAATATGAAAACACAATCTACGACCTAGGTCCTGTTGGACAAAAGCTTACGCAGCTCATCATTCAAGACCAAGGGTGATAGAAACCTCCGATACCTGGTCATAGCCTGGACTTGAATAGCGTCACTGGTGTGGTTCTAATGAATATATGAATTCACCATCGCACCAAATTTACCTTGTTGATGATAGCCGATCGATCCGAACGTTTTTTACCAATGCTCTGCAATCCCACGGCTACATTGTCCAGGCCTTTGACAATCCTCTACCCTGTATCGAAACACTTAAGGAGAAATCTCCAGATTGTATTCTTACCGATTACGAGATGCCGAATATGAATGGCGTGGATTTTTGCCGCCACATCAAGTCGGACGAGACCACTCGGGGCGTTCCTGTGATCTTACTTTCTAACCATGATGATGATGCGCGAATTATTGAAGCTCTGAATGCCGGAGCCGATGACTACCTACCGAAAAGCACGAATCCCGAAATCATTTTAGGTAAAATCAAACTGATGACTGAGCTAAAAAAACACAGAGAAAAAACTTTAGCTCAAGAACGGTTGAGAACCTATAAAGCGACAATATGCCGGATTGGGCACGATCTCAATAACATAATGGCCATCCTAATTCCCCTTCTGCAATCTAATGAAAATATGTTGGCCAAACACGGCGAAGTCGTGGCCGAACCCTTTCGGCGTTTGCATAAAAATTTGGTTCGTTTAGCTGGAAATATTAAGGCCATCACCAGTCAGGTGGAGCACCAAATCGAATTTGAGACATACAGCTATGAAACCGAAATGGTGACCCTGAAAAAAGCAGAATAGATTTATAAAAGCATCTTGAATTCGCTGCTGTGGAACTCGGTTACCCATTTCCTTCTAATCTCGCAAAACCCACAAAAAACCTTTGTCAGACTCCCCAAGTTTGCCTATGTATGCTTATATTTAGCACCCTTTTGATTAAATTAATGGAGTTAAACTATGGCTCTGACTTACACCCCTTCCATCGACACCTCAATGACCTGTCCAGACTTCAGGCTCCCAGGGGTCGACGGTAGAACCTACTCACGCAAAGACTTTGAAGGCTCGAAAGCTCTCCTTGTTATGTTTATTTGCAATCACTGCCCTTATGTGAAAGCGATTGAAGATCGTTTAATCAAACTGGGTGAGTTCATGCGAAGCCACCAATTAAAAATGGTGGCGATTTGTGCCAATGACGCTGAAAACTATCCCGATGACTCTTTTGAAAAACTCAAAGAGCGCTGGCAGACCAAAAATTACCCTTTTCCTTATTTGTATGATGAATCCCAGAATGTGGCAAAAAGTTTTGGCGCCGTTTGCACTCCTGATTTTTTCCTCTTCGATCAGCAAATAAAGTTGGCCTATCGCGGCCGTCTTGATGACTCTTGGAAAGAGCCAGAAAAAGTATCCAATGAAGAATTGAAAACTGCCATTACCAACCTTCTCTATGATCAATCGATCTCAGGTTCTCAGATACCGTCTATGGGTTGTAACATTAAATGGAAAAAGTCATGAAGCTCCGCCATATCGTCAGCGTCACCTTCTTTTTAATTCTATGCCTCATCGGGTACCTCGCTTTTTATCTCGGTGCTTTTAAACCGGTTGTGATTGATATGGGTGAATTTGGCCCTTTTCATTTGGTTTATAAAAAGCACGTTGGTGCCTATCACAAGATTGTACCTGTCATTGAAGACGTCGAACGCTGGGTGAAATCACAAAACGAGCCCTGCAAACTCTCATTTGGCGAGTACTTCGATGATCCAAAGAGCGTTGAACAGGAACGATTACGGAGCAATGGCGGCTGCATTGTGAGTACACCAATGGCACAACTCGCACCGGATATTGAACAGAAAGATTTAGCGAAGCAATTTTTCATTCGAGCGCAGTTTGATGGTTCACCTGCCATTGGTCCCTATAAAGTTTATTTAAAGGCCAATGATTTGATGGCAGAAAAGGGACTTATTCCTAATGGCCCGGTCTATGAAGTGTATGAAATTCTCCCCGATCAAAAAATGAAAACTGTTTATTATTTCTCTGTGAAACTGAAAGATTGATCTGAAGATTGATCAAACCGGACAAAAAATGCTCGAATTTAACGTTTTTTGGGAGTTCCAAAAAGTGCCGGCCAATGAGACTTTTACTGAAGGTCTCTTATATCCAGCATAAATCCTTTTTATTGAATTTGAAACTAGGATCCCATTAGTGGCGCTACGCCACCGTGACAGACTTACCCGAAACATGGCCCCAAAAATCCTTTCCATGCTGGCACCGTAATTGCTGATGGAGGGCCTTGCAACGAAAGGAATACTTACCATGAACGCTAATCGCTTAGTGCATTTTACTATGACAGCAACAATGACCGCCACTATGGCCCTCTCTTCTGGAGCGATGGGAACCGAAGCCAAGAATGACGATAACTTTAAATTGCCACCAGCCACACGCTATCTCACCGATGAACAAATTGAAAAGCTGACCGCTGAGACCCAAAAAATTGAGATTAAGCCAAATGAATATACGCCTCGCTTTCTCAAGTACATCCACGCGGAAGTAAAAATGAATTATGGAGGCTCTAGCTACGAACGCCAAATTATGGACATTACGCAATCTTATTTTGGGCTCACTATCGGTGACAAAGTCGATGACGCCTTGAATGGATTTGCCAAATATGCGGGTAATAGAAAGTTTGTAGTAGGATTGAATGTGAAAGCCTCTATAGCTCCACTGCTTCTTGAAGATTCATCAAAAGACAAAGCTCACGAGGCCGTTTTGAAAAAAGTGAAAGAAGGCGCTGTTGCCGCTGCTGCCATCGGCGTTAAAAAGGGTTTCGAAGAGCAAGTACACCCAATGGTGGTTGCGGGGCACCTAACAGAACAAGAGTATCAGGCCATGCTAGCCACAAATATCGAGAAAACCACCACGGCTATTGCTAGCAACGACGCTCTGATTCGAGCCCTCGCAGAGCCACACCTCGAAGAAACGGACCGCCGCATCGAAGCTGTTGCCCAAGAACTTTTACTTCAAGAACTCACCATTAAGTTTGCGTGGTCTCCTTTTAAAGAAGATAGCCTGATTGTCTTTGGTTCAGTGGGAAAAGCAAACGTTGTCGGAAATTTTAAATCGGGAATTCGACCTGCAACCACATTCGGAGGGTGGGCTAACATCGGAAGCACCACTCAAGGAACCGGTCAAATTCAAATGGGAGTACAAACTGTCATCGCGGATGATATCAAAGTTACTTTCGAATCATGGTTGTTTCATAATCGTTTACCCACTCGCAGCGCACAAACTTTGCTCTTTAATGTGACGACAATGCCTCCTGACGTTTTTGATAATCACCAAGATTTCAGTATTATTGATTCCAATATGCAGAAGTTGACCGTAGAAGTTCCATCTAAAATTGCAGCAACTAAGGATACTATCTATGTCAACACCGCTGATTTTAATGGCGATCGCGCTTTTGGGGTCGGAGCCATCGTTCGAGTACTTCCGAAGATTAGCATCCAGGTTGAAGGAACCATGGGTCGAGAGGCAATTAACAAATCCGCTTTGATGGAAGCCCTCCTGTAT
>JBILOD010000610.1:0-2536 GCA_044374645.1 Pseudobdellovibrionaceae bacterium
ATGGGTGGTGGATTTTTATGGTTGATCGCCTATGGATACTGGGTTTTGCGCAAAGAGGAAGGCATGGGGGGCGGAGATATCAAATTGCTCGCTTGGATTGGCGCAGTCTTGGGTTGGAAGGCGATTCCATTAGTCATTCTGATCTCAAGTGTGTCTGGCTCGATTATAGGGATTTTGCTCATGCTCAAGAATAAAGGAAATCTGAAAACAGTCATTCCCTTTGGGCCCTACCTTGTGCTTGGGGCGTTGGTCTACTTGTTCGCCGATCAAGACTTAAGTCGATGGTACTTTTCATTGCTGTTTCCTTCGCAAGAATAGAAGTTCCCCGGAAGTGATGCTCCACCATTCAATTGAGCTTGTGCCGTTGGTTTATTGGCGGGTCCTTAGTCCGAATTTCGTTCAATTCAATTCTTAAATCAGGCGTAAGTTTGACTCTTTAGACAGCCTTTTCTTAAATGAATAGAGGGAGTCACCATGTTGTTTAGTTCGAAAAAGGTCATAGGAATTGATCTTGGTTCCAGTTCAATAAAGGTTGTTGAATTGGAAGCTAGTGGAGGCGGCTACAGCCTCGTCTCCTTTGGTGTGGTATCTACACCAACTGACTCCATTGCCAATGGGCAAATCAATGATACCAGCAACCTCGGATCTGCCATTCAAAATATTCTTCGAGAAACTAAAACTAAGACGAAGGTGGCCGTTACTGGAATGTGGGGCGCCACAATCATCATTAAGAAGATCTCAGTTCCTAGGGTTGATCCAAAAGTTCTGAGTGAAACTATTCGTTTCGAAGCTGAACAGTATATACCGTTCGATATTGCGAGTGTTGCATTAACCCATGTCCCAATCGAATCTAACGTATCGTCTGATACAATGGATGTATTAGTCATCGCCGCTAAGAGTGATCAATTAGTTCAATATGTAGAGACGGTATCACTGAGCGGCTTAAAATGTTCCATCTTGGATGCCAATAGTATTGCTTTAGCAAATTGTTTTGAGATCAATTACGGGAAGCTCACCCATGAAACTGTTGCCCTTATGAACTTTGGGGCCGAAGTGACTAATTTTGTGGTGATCCATAAGGGGGAATTGATCTTTTGCCGGGATATCGGTGTTGGCGGTACTAATATTTCGACTGAAATCAGTCGCGCTCTTGGTGTGACCTTTGCAGAAGCCGAAAGCTTCAAGATCAGTGGGCTCGCTGGGTCCGCCGTGCCCGACGAAGTTCATACCATAATTAATTCTGAAACCGAGAGAATGGTTGAAGAGATCAAGAATAGTTTCGATTTTTTTGCGGCCTCTAATGTGGGAATTAACATTAGTAGGGTCTTCTTTTCTGGAGGAGGTTCGCATCTCTCAAGTTTGATTCAACAGACTGCGATCGCTTTAGGGATCACGTTTGAAAAAATGGATCCGTTCAAAAAAATCAAAGTTAACACTAAAAAGTTTAATTTAAATTACCTTGAAAAAATCTCCTTTCTTGCTCCAATTGCGGTCGGATTGGCATCTAGAGAGGCCTACAAGAAATGATCAAAATTAATCTTTTACGAGCATTAAAAGAAGCCCCAACGGACCAAAACGAGAGTGGATCCTCAGGGGATCCCATTGGTAAGTTTTTTGCAAAACTTTTTCCCCCAAAAGAGGATGACGTTGACTTAGGCTTGGATGGCGAAGAGGCCTCCGGAAATCCGGTAGAGGCCGTAATTAAAGTGGTGCTCATGATTGCAGTTATTGGAGGGCTCTTTTACCACGAGTCTACTAACATTCCAAGACTTCAAGCTGACCTGGAGGAAGAGAACAGGAAGCTTCAGGAATTGGTCGCCTATAATGACAAGGCGGCGGCATCTGTTGCTGAAATAAAAAAGCTAAAAGATCATAAGGCACTTATTGAGAAGCAAATTGAATCCCTCGATGGTTTGTCAAAGGTACGTCTCAAATATATTCGCGCTCTTGATTTGATCCAGACTAATATGCCGGAGAAAATGTGGCTATTGGATTTGGAAACGAAGGAGAACATACTTTCTGCATCGGGGGTATCGTTTAGCGAAGCCGAAATCACGCAGTTCCTCGACGTTATGGGCAGGAGTGTTTATTTCTCTGATGTTAGCATGCTTTCTTCTGAAGATCTCGTATCCCGAGACGGCGACAATCGAAAATTTAAAAAATTTAATCTGAATTTCGTACTTGAGGGTAATAAATGAGTTCTTCAATGATCCAGACCTTAGGAAAACTATCGTATGCTAAGGCCATTGGGATTTCGATCCTTGTTGGAGGACTCTACTATCAGCTTTATTATAATGATGGATCAAATATTGAGGTACAAATTGCCCAAGTGAGAGAACAGGCACAGGCCGAAGAGGAAAAAAAGAAGGAGACCGACAAGATTAAAGCGGAAGAGCAGGCTATCAAGGGAGAAGTTGGGGCCCTGGCAGATAAGTTTAGGCAAGTAACTGCGAGATTTCCTGTGAATTTGAAATCTGACGAGATCATTGCCAATCTCAACACCTTAGCTAAAACAACCAATGTGCGAGTGGTGTCT
>JBILOD010000002.1:0-28415 GCA_044374645.1 Pseudobdellovibrionaceae bacterium
GCTGGGATAAGCCCGGTCGCGCCATCGTTAAAAAATCGGGTAATGACATTGTGATCTCTGGATCCCAAATTGGGGTAGACGGAGATTTTTTGACTATTGAAGGTAAAATCATTGATGCGGCCAAAGATGAGTTTACTTTCGAAGGCTCAATTGCGACTCGCGTGAGTCACATCAATAACGGGGAAACTTGCGTTCGCGAAGGAGTTCAGGTTTTTCAGCGCACCAAGCCCACTCGTAAATACTGGCGGCTTCAAAACATGACAAACCCTTGCACACAAATTGAAACGGACTATATTGACCTTTTCTTTCACTAAAATTTGGTTGTCACTGCGGCAATGATCACTTTTGGGATTTCCAAATTCATGGCTGCAGTGTAAACACATGGGTATGTCAAACAATGAGCTTTTAATTACGGATACACTGGTTGGTACGGGCAAAGAAACTAATAAAGGGGCTTTGATCCAATGCCATTATGAGGGATTTCTCGAAGACGGGACTAAATTCGATTCTTCCTATGACCGCGGACAACCACTACAATTTGTTGTAGGCACTGGACGGGTCATAAAAGGATGGGACATTGGCCTGATGGGAATGAAAGAGGGCGGAAAACGCACTTTATTTATTCCCTCTCAATTAGCCTATGGTGATCGCCAAGTGGGCCCTCACATTAAACCCAATTCAAATTTGATCTTTCATGTTGAAATGATCGAAGTCCGCCCGCGCGAGTGAGCGGGCGCCCTCCCCTCCATTTTTTTCAGCCTCAGCCCTAGACCTTCGTGCCATCCACAAGGATTGAACGAGATCTAACTCTTCGCTAAGAGTGGACATCCCTAGACATTGTTGAGACCCTAATCTTAGTTTTTGTTTAGTAGGTGGGGTTGATTCAATGGTTATATTAGCTCTTAGATCTCTTTTTTTATCCTTTTTATTTTTAACAAACTTGCACGCGGTTCCCCAAAAACAATGGAAAACTAATTTTCTTGGAACCTATCCTAAACTTGCTTGTCGTGGTAACGGCCACTGGGCACGCTGCTATGGACTACCCCATCAGGAATGTGAAACTAAAATGGAGCAAGCGCTTAAGACCTGTTTCAATTTCATTAAGATCCCTGCCGATATCAATCTTGCTGGAGACGGCCCTTTGCTTGGTTCTCTCGTTGCTGAATGTGGGGCCAAGAATTTTGCCCATCGCTGGACAAAATTTCGCAAAGAGGAACGCGAATGCCTCTAGTTATCAAATCAATCACTCGCATTCTAACGGCTGGGCTCCTCAACGTTTCAATAGCCTACGGCGCTCCAAGCCTTTGTGAAAATGGTTCCCTGATGCGGTCAATGTATAAAGAACTGCAGCTACAAATGGTCTGTGCAGCACCCGACCAAGCCAGTCGACTCGCATGCAACTCTTGGATTGTGCCCGCTGCAGCAACACCGGCCGCGCTCTTGGCCGCCCGCAAGCTCGGATCGGGAGTCGGCGGAACATCCTCGATTGCGAACAAAATTGATTGCTCCGGCGGATCAGTCTTTAACTGGAATTCCTGGCACTGGTTGTTGAACATGGCTTGGGCCGCCAATCCAACTCGGGGAATTCCAACTTGCGCCCTTCGACAGCCGACGTTGGATGATACGAAGGAGCTCGTCAATGGACTCAAGGAACAGGCACAGCTTGATGTGGATTATCACAAGCAGTTAAGCGCGGATATCAAGGAAGATTTCAGACAACAGTTGCAGAAACGCTACGAAAAAGTGGCTGATCTCATCAAGAGAAAAGGTCGGCTCGTCGGCTTTTCTGCGGAGGAAAATTTGTTCCTTGCCGGATACGAGAATGGAAAAATCAATGACTATAGGGTTTTTCAAACACAGATGGATCAGGCCGCGAAAAAACTGTACCCTCAAGCTTTTGCCACTTTAAACCCTAAGTCGGGCTACACAACCTGGATTCCTACAGAAGGATTTACGGCTGATGAGATCGACAAACTCATAAAAATGCTTGAAAAAGATCCACGCGATGACCTCAGATATTCCCAAGCAGTTTATGATCAATTTGGCAAAAACACCAAAGCCCATCAGCTTGTTGACAGAATTCTGACCTCACATAGCAACGTCAGAAAAGCCACCAACGAGCTCAATAACCTTGCCACCATTGAAAGCCTGCTTGATAAACCGCACCTCAATGATGCCAATGGGTTGGCTAAGATCCACAAATTGATTCCTCACATTTCCGCGCCTGTTGATCTTTCCAAATTGATTGATAGCGCCAGGGGAACGTTTAATTTGGTGGGTGATTCACTCTTGGCATCGGGGCGCCTTGCCGCGAGCAGTATGTTTAGACTCAAGTCGATGTATCGTCGTCTTCCGCTCGCCGGGAAGTTTTTAGGCGGAGCCTTTGCAGTACTCGATGCTCCTTTTGTGGCTGCCGCCACGACCACCTATGAGGTGGCCGATATGACGGCCTCGGCAGCTTGTGGCTCCAGAGAACAAGCCGGAGGTCACTTTTCAATTCGTACTTCAGGAGTATCCTGTGAGGCCTACTTATCAACCGACAATCTCGTTGATTTGCTCAGTACGAATGAAGAAGCTCTTTTAGTCATGCTTCGCAATGGCCCGAAACTTTGTGAAGCCTTCCGACGGGCCTACGATGAAATTTCAGTCTCACATAACTATCGCGCGCAATGTGCGCCGGATGGATCCGGCGTGAGCTTGATTCCCCGCTCGGATGAAGATCTACCACGATGGAACTTTGCAACCTCGAACAAACGAAGCATTTTAAGTCGGGTCGATGGAGAAATGGTAGATAAAGGTATTTATGGCGTCGATGAAAACGGTCCCTTTGCCGATGAACAAGAAAAGTTTTCGAAACGAACGGATCAAGAAGAGCGCAAAGCAATTTTTGGTCAATTTGGCGCCATGAGAGCGGCAGTGTTGATTGGAGATCAATGTTGTAAACTAAAAACCAATGACCCTCTCTGCAAAGGCTATGGACTCAGCTTCAATGAAAGCTCAAATAAGAGCCCAGAGTTGCAGGAGGGGGAGCAATAATCCTGGTCAAAGACGTTTAGTCTAAATAACCACGCTTTTGTTGATCTCTTTCAATTGAACGAAACAAGGCACCGAAGTTTCCCTCACCAAATGAATAGTGGTTTTTTCGCTGAATGATTTCAATAAAAATCGGACCAATAATATTCTTTGTAAAAATCTGCAACAAGTACCCTTCTTCATCCCCATCCACCAATACATTAAAATCACGTATCTCCTGATGGCTCTCGGTCACCTTCGGAAATTTGGTAAAGATCTCCTGGTAGTATTCGTCATCAATGTCCAAAGTTTTGATGGTAGAACCTTTGAGTTTTTTCAGGGACGCCAAAATATCTCGAGTCAAGAAGGCAATATGTTGAACGCCCGGGCCTTTGTATTCTTCTAAGTACTCATTGATTTGCGACTTCTTTTCAGTGCCCTCGTTGATTGGAATACAAAAATTTCCGCACGGAGATTTAAGCGCATAGGAGGTCAAACCCGTCTTCGCTCCGCGAATGTCGAAATAGCGAACTTCAGTGAACCCGAAAACGTTCTTATAGAAATTCGACCATTGTTCCATCGTTCCCTGATAAACATTGTTCGTTAAGTGATCGATGGTCAAAAAACCTTTTTCTTCATTTTGGACAGGATTCTCATGGGGTACGAAACCGAGGTTGGCATACAAGTTTGGACTATTCCACTGATCGATAAAATATATGAGACTGTCACCGATACCGTAAATAGCCGGAATGGCCTGTCCCTTCTGGTCGACCAGATCACCTTTAGGACAAGGCTTAGCTCCTCGTTCGACGGCAGTCTTTAAGGCCTGTTGTGCGTTTTCGACCCTCCAACCCATTGATGAAATACTTGGACCATGCGTTTGGGTGAAAACCGCCGCAAACGAAGAGGGTGTTTGGTTGAGTAAAAAATGAATATCATTTTGCACGTAGAGATCTACTTTTAAAGTTTTGTGACGATGTGTTCGTGAAAAGCCAAACTCACAAAAAAGACGATGCAAATTTTCTGGCTGTGCAGAAGCAAATTCGGTGAATTCAATTCCTTGAAGTCCTACTGGGTTTGCCATGTGAAATTCTCCTTCTTTTTCCTTACTAAAAAGGGAGCCTATGGGCTCCCTTTTTACTTTTTCTTTTTATTTAAACTTATTGATGATCTCGCGGAAGTAATCTCCACGCTCTTCAAAATTATCAAACATATCAGTGCTTGGACAACCCGGAGATAACAAAACGGTATCGTTAATACGCGACTTCTGATAAGCAATTAGCACGGCTTCCTCAAACGTTCCAATGAGGAAAGTCTCACTAAAGTCGCCAATATCCCGATTTATACGCTCTTTCGCTTCACCAACTAAAATTAAGCTTTTCACTTTGCGTTTAACTGGTGCCTTGAGTGCCTCAAAGCTTAAGTTTGAATCTTTACCACCCATGATCAAAATCACGTTTTCGTTGAAAGAATCCAATGCTCGCAAGACAGCGTGTACGTTTGTAGCTTTTGAGTCATTGTAAAAACGCACGCCACCCACCTTGCGGATATACTCCAAACGGTGTGATAAGCCGGAGAAAGAGTCCATGACCTTTTGGATCGCATCATGGTTCGCTCCATGTTCACGAGCCACAAGAATCGCAGCCATGATGTTTTCAATGGAGTGCTTGCCAAGCATCTTGATATTCTTAGAGTTGTAGTACTCAATCTCTGGACCGGTACGCACGCGGATTTCATCACCTACGTTAACGGCACCACCAATATTCATAATCTGTGGTTCCAATGATGTCTTACGAGAGAAGTAAAAGATACGTCCCTTTTGAACAATCGGATCACGGGCAAGTTCAACTACAGCATTGTCATCAGCATTCAAGATACTTGTCGTCGCTTGATTGGTATTGCGAAAAACCCTACGTTTCGCATTGACGTAATCTTCCATGCTCTTATAGCGGTCTAGATGGTTCTCCGCCAAATTGGTGAAAACAATGTTAACCGGCGCAAAGGCTTCAACCTTTTCAAGCATGTAACTAGAAACTTCAGCAATAACAACTTTCGCCTTCATTCCGGAACGCAAATACTCGGTCATAGGTTGAAAGTTATTTCCACCGACCCAAACATCAATACCAGATTCTTTCAAAAAGGCCTCGATAAGACGAGCCACAGACGTCTTACCATTGGTCCCCGTCACCGCCACAATAGGTTCTTTGATGAACTGACTGACAAATTCAGTCTCATTCGTGATCTTAATCCCATGGGCCGTAGCATAATCAAAAATCTTCAAGTTTGATGGAACACCCGGGCTTAAAATAATCAAATCTTGAGCGAGGAAAGTCTTAGGGCTATGACCACCTAGATCAAGCTTTACTCCAAGACCTTCAACTTGTTCCACAGTTCCTGCCAACTCCGGCTTACTCTTGTGATCACTAATTGTAACTTGAGCACCATTTTCAACCAACAACTTGGTCAATGAAACTCCGGTCTTGCCAAGACCGACAACAAGGATACGCTTATCCTTTAACTCTGAAAGCTCTTTAAACATCATGGCCCCCTATTTTAGACTTTTTAAAAACAACTTAAAAACTTTTACCGCAACTTTAATGTCGCCAAACTCAGGACCGCCAGAAGTATGGAAATGATCCAAAAGCGAACGATGATCTTTGTTTCAACGAGTCCCTTTAATTCAAAATGATGATGAATGGGAGCCATTTTGAAAATTCTCTTACCCGTCATCTTAAATGAAATAACTTGGGTAATTACCGACAAGGCTTCCACCACAAAAACACCACCAAGAATCAGCATAAGGATTTCATTCTGAGTGATCACAGCCATGATGCCAAGAAATCCGCCAAGACTCAGACTTCCCACGTCCCCCATAAACACTTGGGCTGGATAAGTATTAAACCACAGAAACCCCAGACCCGCCGCCACGATTGTAGAGGCGACTGGAGTCAATTCACCGGCTCCAGGCACAAAAGGAATCTGCAAATATTGAGCGATATGCGAATGCCCAGAGACGTAGGCAAAGAGAGCGAGGGTGCCAGCGCAAATAATCACTGGAACAATCGCTAAACCATCCAAGCCATCCGTCAAATTAACGGCGTTGGCGGTGCCGACAATCACCAAGGACGCAAACGCAATATACAATGGACCTAAATCAAAAATAATCCCTTTAAAGAAGGGCACACGCAATGTGGTCGCTAAATTTGCATTATAAATAAGGTAGGCAATCACTGCCGCAGAAATCGCAAACTCACCAGCCAATCGAATTTTACCAGAAAGCCCCTTAGTGTTCTTTTTGCTGACCTTCAAATAATCGTCAACATATCCTATAGCACCGAACCCCCAAGTCACAACCAAGGTGCCCCACACAAACGGATCAGTCACATTGATCCACAATAAACACGGAATCAATGTGCTCAATAAAATCAGGCCTCCACCCATGGTTGGAGTGCCTTGCTTTTTCTTATGTGATTGAGGTCCATCATCGCGAATTTGCTGCCCAACTTGGCGTCCACGCAAACGTTGAATAAAATAGGGCCCCCACATCCAACAAAGGAAAAAGGCGGTAAAAAAAGCTATAAAGGTTCGAAAGGTGATGTATCTGAAAATGTTAAGGGGAGAAAACTCGCTTGAGAGGGAGTAAAGCCATTGATAAAGCATTCAATCTCGTCTTTCGCTAAAGCCACCAATTAACCCCCTTACACACAATGAATCCTTGCAATAACAAAGGGTCTTTCGCTGACAAATCTAAGGTTGTAACTCTTTTTTAAAGTTTGTTTTCACTGAATTCTTATGGGAATATCACAACTTTGAGTAGCTTGTCCATTAAAATCTTATAAGCCGCTGTAAATACAGGGGTTTTTGATTTCGCAAGCATTCACAACATCTCACCAATGTTGTTAAGAAATAGATGAATGAAAAGGGGAGCACCTTATGAAATCCAAGATTAATATTTTTCAACAACGGATAGGCATTGGCAAATTGAGCCTGATCCTTCTTCTATCTCCGGCATTGGCGGCTTTTCTATGGCAAACCACGACACCTCAACCGAGTAGTAGTAATAAAACTCCACCCACTCACGCCCCCCTGGTTTCTCAAAGCCGTCAAATTACTTTTGAAGGCAGCCGCTCCGGAGAGGGTTACTTTAACAAGGACGGCAGCGAATTAATTTTTCAGAGCGAGCGCTTTGAAGGCAATCCATTCTATCAAATCTATAAGCTAAATTTGTCCTCTGGAAAAACAGAACTTATCTCCACCGGCAAAGGCCAAACCACTTGTGCCTGGATTCATCCTTCAGGTAAAAAAATCATGTTTAGCTCCACTCACCTGGACCCAAATTTTGACGACAAAGTGAAAGCGGAATTAGCTCTCCGAAAGCAACCCACTCAAAAATACTCTTGGTCGTTCGATGAAATTTACGACATTTTTGAAAAAGACCTAACTACTGGCAAATTGAAAAACCTCACCAATGTTAAAGGATACGACGCCGAAGGCGCCTACTCGCCAGATGGACAGTGGATTGTTTTTGCCTCGAACCGCGCTGGCTATACAGAAAAATTAAGTGAAGACGATCGCAAGCGTTTTGAAGCCGATGGATCCTACCTCATGGATATTTATATCATGAAAGCGGATGGCTCAAAAGTTAAGCGTCTCACCGATCATTTAGGTTATGATGGTGGTCCGTTCTTCAGCCATGATGGAAAGCAAATAACCTGGAGACGATTCACACCAGATGGTCGCAGCGCAGAGATTTTTACTATGAACGTTGACGGTTCAGATCAAAAAGCAGTCACGCATCTCAATGTTATGTCTTGGGCTCCATTTTTTCACCCATCCGGCAAATACATCATATTTACAACCAATTTACTTGGATTTCAAAATTTTGAACTCTACATAGTTGATGCCAAAGGCACCCAAGATCCCGTGCGTGTAACCTCTGAAGAAGGCTTTGATGGCCTCCCAGTTTTTTCACCCAATGGTAAATCGCTTGCTTGGACAAAACGAAACAATAAGGGCGAATCACAAATTTATATGGCAGACTGGGACCATCAGGCAGCCCTGAGGGCGCTTAACATTGATCCCGCGCCGCTTTCTAAAGAAAATTACTCGCCCGAAATTGCAATCAATGACTTGAAAACGACCGTGTACAACTTAGCCTCTAAGGGAATGCAGGGACGTCTCACCGGAAGTCTCCAAGAGCAAATGTATTCTTCTGAAATTGCAAAGCTCTTTCGTCAATGGGGTCTCAAAGAGGCACCGAACACAAATAACTACATCCATGAGTTTGAATTTTTATCCAATGTTGAATTGGGTGAAAAAAATGAACTGCTTCTGAACGGCAAACCTCTCAAGCTGGGGACCGATTGGAATCCGGTCTCTTTTTCTCAATCTGGTGAACTCAAAAATACGAATGTCGTATTTGCGGGCTATGGTCTGAATGCACCGGCCACCGAAAAGTTTCCAGAATACAACTCTTACAAGGGTCTTGATGTTAAAGACAAATGGGTGCTTGTCTTCAGAGACATTCCCAATGATGTGACTGGTGAGTTTCGCTACCACTTAAACTTCTATTCACGCATCCAGCACAAGGTCACCGTTGCCAAAAATGCTGGTGCTAAAGGCCTTTTGATTGTTGCCGGCCCTCGCGTGGCTTATAAACAAAAGTTACCGAAATTTCAATTTGAGGGGTCGCTGAGCGATACCAGCCTTCCGGTCGTTAATATTGATGACCCCGTGGCGCAAGAAATCCTTAAACCCTCAGGAAAATCTTTGGAGAGCCTGCAAAAAGGATTAGACGATGGAAGCTTTCAAGAAGGTTTTAGCATCGATAAATCCATACTCTCAAGCATCATTGATATTCATCCCGTTCGCAGCAAAGGGCATAGTGTCCTTGCCACGATAAATATCCCCGGCGCTAAAGAAACTTTGTTTGTTGGCGCCCATGGCGATCATTTAGGTTTGGGAATTGCCGGTGTTTCATTAGCAACCAGCGAAATGGCTGATCGCGTTCACTATGGTGCCGACGATAATGCCAGTGGGGTCGCTGCCGTACTAGAGTTAGCCCACTATCTCAATAAAAACAGGGCTGGTCTCAAAACTAATGTGGTCTTTGCCATTTGGTCTGGAGAGGAACTTGGGAATCTAGGTTCTAAAAACTATCTGCAAACCCTTAAAACAAAAAATCCGAATTTGAAAATCAAAGGTTACCTAAACCTCGATATGGTTGGTCGTTTTAAGGAATACCTTTACACCCAAGGTCTTGGATCCAGCAAAGAGTGGAGAACAACCCTTGAATCACTGGCCCAACAACATCGCCTTAGCTTGGTCGCCCAAGATGATCCCTACCTACCAACCGACGCAATGAGCTTTTATGTGGAAGCAAAGGTACCGGTAATGAGCTTTTTTACGGGATCACACATGGAGTATCACACTCCACTCGATACACCTGAGAAAATTAACTTTGAAGGCCTCATGCTTATCACTCAACTCGTAAAGGATATGGTTGCCCAGACCTCGTCCAACAAACTTACCTATCGAGCGATTGAGAGTAATCACAATAGCCTTCCAGGCAGAAAATTTAGGGTCTACCTCGGGACAATCCCTGATTATTCTCAAGAAGGCGTCAAAGGTGTTCGCATTTCGGGCACCTCAGAGAAAAGTCCCGCAGAAAAAGCAGGATTAAAGGCCCAAGACGTTATTGTGGAACTAAGTGGACAGAAGATAGAAAATCTTTATGACTTCACTTATGCTCTGCAAATGATCAAACCCGGGGCCGAAGTACCGATTAAAGTCATGCGTCAACAGTCCATTGTCGAATTAAGAATCACTCCTGGAGTTAAGGAGTAAATTATTTGGGGGCCTGCAAAACCGGCCCTCAATTTTCACCATTATTAATGTAAACTAGCCTCAATATAACTTATCAATCCTTTAATAAGGATCACGGTTTTTCTAGGAGGCGCGTTGACTCAAAGTGAGTTTTTACAATCCATTCCAGAAATGATTGGCGTCCTCATCACTAAACACGATGGGTTTATGAGTCATATCAATCAGATTGGAGAGACTTGGTTGCAAATGGCGCAGTTTGGTCTCACCTCTTTTTGTGAAACACTTCAACAACGACCCTTACCAGACTCCTCTGAAAATCGAAAATTTACTATCGGACCTTTCGAAATTGAACAAACAAGTGCTGTTTTTGACGGAGAACGCCACCGAGTTTTTTATTTTGGGTTAAAGAGACGGTGGGCAGAGGCTAACCTTCAATTAGATCTGCAACTCAAGAGCATAGAGATTGACCAACGCGAATATGAATTGAGCCTTTTTCGCTCCCTGATCAACGAGATGGCAGGTCGCCAGGAAATTCTTTCGATTACAACAAAATTCATTGAGTTTTGCTGTGGCCACTTTCTATTTTCCCAAGGCTTTTATTTTGACTTCAAATCGCATCTAGAAACCCGACTGGCAACTGTTTATCCAAATCGAGATCATCGCATTGTTGAAGAAAAATGGGAACAAGCGCAGTTATTCATGCGCAACCACCGCCCTCTCCTTTCGGATTGCTGTGGACGAGTGAGTGAGCATCGCGACAGTGTCGTCTCATTTTTTAATCTCTTTGAGTCCCTTAAAATCGCGGAAGTGTTTTGTTACCCAGTCATCATCAAAGGTAACCTGATTGGTACATTTCTATTTGCAACTCAGGATGGGCACCACGGCTGTGACACCAATACGTTAAGCTTAATGATTGATTTGATCGAAATTGTCAAACCTACCATTAACAACGCGATACTTATGGAGCTCTCACTAACAGATGAGCTTTCTTCGCTGCGAAACCGCAGAATGTTCGATCTCACTTTCCAATCAGAAACAGAAAAAACAAATCCCCTTTATCTTTGATCCTAATTGATATCGACCATTTTAAAAAAATAAATGACGGTTTCGGACACGGCATCGGGGACATGGCCATTAAACATCTCGCCCAACTCCTGAGAAAATCGATTCGCCAACTTGATGGCTCGTTTCGCTACGGAGGGGAGGAATTTGCAATTCTTGTCCGCGGCACAGCAAAGACGGCGGAAAGCATTGCCCGTAGGGTAAACTCAGCACTTCTGCAGTCACCACTCATGTTGGAGAACTTGCAACCTCTCACTTTCACTATCAGCCAGGGAATTGCCCAATTTGATGATTCTTGGACGCTTTCTCAATTTTTTGAAAAGGCCGATCAATCGCTTTACGCATCAAAAAAGAATGGTCGCAATCAATACACTATATATCCAGGCACACTGACCTAATATTGTAGTATCAATTGGTTTTGAACCACTTGGTTTGACTTTATTTCTACATTCTCAGCACACACCACGTTGTGAACACTAGCACCAGCTGCTACTCGGCAATGTGGCCCCAACACCAAAAACCCTCCCACCTGCGCTTGAGACTCAACAACTGATGTTTTATGTTTCAAAATTGTAGCCGTTGATGTAACCGTCCACTCATAATCGGCCATGAGGTGCGTTTTCATTTCGTGGAGAAACGGCACATCCTGAAGAAATAACTGCAAAACTGCGCCCGTCGCATCCAAGTAGTCTGCTAAATTCCCAGTTTCAAACCATTCACATTCAATGGGAAACACCCTAACCTCTTCACCCTGTGCGATCGCTGCTTTTAAAACATCATGCAGAATATTGGACGGTTGTTCCGTTAGATAATTGAAAATTCGCTTTTTAAAATACATGGGGCCAATAAAATGATACGGTCTCAGGACTTCCGTCGTCTCCGGAGGGACTTTTCCAAATCCCCGCGCATAACCCTCACGATTCACCCACACAGCTCCAAACTTTTTTCCGGCCTCAGGGTGTTCCATAACCATTAGTGTGGCTAATTCCGAACGCTGTTTCGAATAGGAATAATAATCTCGCATCACTTGGAGCCTGCGCGGCACAATGACTTCATCGGCGTTGATAGCCACGAAATCTGCTCCATCGCAAAGTAACGACTTGGCTTTTGCCATGCCGCCGGCACTACCCAGCAACAGCGGTTGTTCGTCTGAAAAAACGACCCTAACCCCGAATTTTTCCAGTGAACGCCCGACCTTATGTATACCTTCAGGCAAATGAAAGGTATTAATAACTAATTTTTGTGGACTCAAACACCTTGTTAAAAAATAGGAGTAGTACAATAAAGGTAAACCACAAAAGGGAATTCCCGGTTTCGGCAAAATCTGTGTGTGTGGTCGAAATCGTGTGCCTTCGCCAGCGGCTAGCACAAATAGGTTCATAGCTTATCCTCTGTCCATTCGAAGGCACCACTCTCTTCCAAAGCTTTGGCCAGCGTGCTAAACTCTGGCAACTTATCTATCCCAGCCTTTATTCTCTGCATGGTTCCGTGAATGTATTTAAGATAACGGCGATCTTGGCGCAACATCCAGAAACTTGCAAAACTACCCACGGCTTTAAACAACCGTTGAATCGATTGCACCTCATAAAGATATTCAAACTCTCCCCGATTCCACTCCCGATTGAAATCGGTTTTCGCACGATAAAGGTAATATTCCAGAAGCTCCATCTCTAGCGATTGCGGCATTGGCACATAAGCGTCTCTCAGGAGTGAGACCAGATCATATTGAACTAATCCCAAGCGCGCGTCTTGAAAATCAATCACATGAACTTTGTTCTGATAGACCATAATATTTCGAGAGTGGTAATCGCGATGCTGAACGCACTTAGGCTGCTTCTGCAATATGCTGGTCAACTTCACAAACTCTTCTTCAAGCTCACTTGATCGCCCACCGTATTTCAAAAGACCCTCAAATAGGTGTTTACGCGTCCAGTTCATCTCCCAGCTGAGTTTTTCCACATCGAATTCAAAGTCGAAAGCGACGCACGGCGAATGATCTTTACTTGCCGTCAAATGGATTTTTAATAGCTCATCCACAGCCATACGATAGTAACCCAAGACTCCATAGGGATTGCGCGTCTTATAAAACTCTTGCTCCAGAGTGATATCACCAAGATCTTCATAAAGAATGATTCCAAGCTCGCCTGAAAAAGCGACCACCTCAGGCACCAAAACCGCATGTTTTTTGAAATGGCGTTGCACACTGAGCAGAGAATAGGTGTCGGGATCATAGGGTTCCCACTCCATAAGGACCCACGAGTTGGACCCTGAAATAATGCGAGAATAGCGACGAGAGGAAGCATCACCAGCCAGTGGTAATACCTCAAACGTGCCGTCGCGCAAACGCGCCGACAACGTCTTAGTAATGAATGCTCTGAGTTCTTCTTTCATAGTCCCCCCTGTTACCCCACGTTCTAATACTAAATCAAAACTTGGTCACCAATGGGCGTCACCCCATCCCTACCAAAGAGCATCTCCAATACTTCTTTTAAGCGCAAGTACTCCTTTGGCACTTGGTCGACGAAAACCGAAGACTTTGAGAATAAATTCGCCAACTCTCCTTCCACCGCTTGCTCTTCCACGTAGTCCATTAACGGACGATAACTGCCAACGACAATATGGGGTCGTAGCGATTCTGGTAATCGAGCCAAAGCCAACAACTGTTGGCGTTCCTTTGGAGACAGTTCGAAAATATCTCGCACATAAAGACTGATATTTGAGAGGTCTTCCATATCATCGGTGTTCCAATGAGCGATGCCAGCGTCGGTCCACGGCACTAATGACCACGATTGCAGCGTCTCATGAATATCCGTGGCTAAACGATGTCGGGATTCAAATCCCCCACCAACAATATTGATCAGATGCTTAGGGCCATCTTTACGTTCAACTTCGGCATCCGCTTCATTGAGAGAGTTACTCGCATCCAAAAGCGCGGCTCCCACTTTTTGAAACATCTCACGAATCGCCGTAATCTCAACCTCTGTGAGCGAGCCTCCCTTTTTAACTCGGATCGCACCCAAAAAGTGCTCACCCGCAAACAAAGGCACCACCAAATCACCACTTT
The DNA here is from genome assembly GCA_044374645.1 of Pseudobdellovibrionaceae bacterium. GTDB lineage: Bacteria > Bdellovibrionota > Bdellovibrionia > Bdellovibrionales > Bdellovibrionaceae > CAUJGP01. The sequence goes on from JBILOD010000002.1 coordinate 13,964, forward strand.
TCGTAATGATTTCTTGTTTACCTAAGTAATCTACACTCATCGCCGGGGAAAAACCGATATTGCGGTGATATCGCTTTTCAATTAAACGACTAAATGCTGTCCAAACGCGCTGATTAAATGGCTCTTTGCCTACTTTCATTTTTACTCCAATGACGGTCAGAATCTGTTGTCGAAACTCCACTTGTGCTGTTGGCCACTGATACAAAGACTGTGCCGCTTCAACAAGGCTCAAGAGCTGCTCAAACCTCAATAATTTTGATTTGATTGCCGAAAACATCGCCTAGTGCCACCCAAATTTGTCTCTGTCAAAAACCTCTACATAGATTCAACTAAGAAAAGTAGTCCTTTACCTGACAAACCCAAGTTGCTACCCTCAATTATATTAATGGTGCAGACACTATTACCACCTTAAGGATGACCGACGATGCCGACTAAGACCAAACTTAATCAGTTTGAAGTAATTGATTTTCATGTTCATGTATATCCCCGCTTACCATGGCCAGAATCGGTTGAACCCGTTCGCCAACAAATTGCCCAAGCCCTCCGCCCACTGTCCAAACTTCAACAGTCGGCCCAATCTCTCTTGCGCCATATTCCGGCGAAGGTTCGACCAATCACTGATGAGTTAGGTGTACCAATGGTCCTTCCCCACCTACTAGTGGAGTCCGACATATTTGACCTCGAACGTGAAATGCATCGAGAATCAGTCACCAAAGCGATCGTTGTGCCTCACCCACCCCTAATGAGTAATGACTTCGTTTTTTATGAATCAAAACGGATCCCAGGCACTATCCCCGCGGCCTTCATCGACCCAGAGACTATTAAGTCGACACACGATCTCGAGGCTTTTTATAATCGGGGCATCCGACTCTTCAAAATCAACCCTCTTCAATCGGGAGTCCCGGCGGAAGCACCTTACTACAAACAGTTTCTCTCTTTTTTAAACTCTAAAAAAGCAATTCTCCTGCTACACACCGGTGCGATTTCTTCTCATCTTTTTAAGTTACCTGCCACCGGAGACATTGCTGATTACGAACGTTGGTTTCAAAACTATCCCGATATTCGCTTTGTCGCTGCCCATATGAACTTCCATGAGCCTGAAAAAGCGATCGCAATGGCACAGAAATTTAACAATCTTTATTTACTCACTTCGTGGCAAGCGGCTGATACCCTCAAAAAGGCCATTCGCGCCATTGGATCTGAAAAGGTACTCTTTGCTTCCGACTGGCCCCTTCTCGGCGAAAATATTTCCACGCAAAAACAACGACTTTGGTCATTGTTTGAAAAAGGTGATCTGAACGAAGAAGAACTCTCCGCTATCTTCTCCGAAAATGCCAAAAAGCTCCTCCAGATCAATTAAAGTCCTGCTTAGATTTCGCTGAAATAATCCAACGTCGGCATTGTCTTCGCCCCCTCTCTCACTCAAAGCGGGTACCCCTTCACAGAGGGGAAACCCCGCCCTGCTACGCCTCGTTCGATTTGAACCTTACCCCCTTGAATTTGGGCCTTTTTCAGCAGAATCTTCTTAATATTAATAACTCTTCAAGCGCTGGCAGGTCGGTGAAAAAGTCGTCTTAGGCTCTGCGGGAAAGCCCGATTCAACAGAGCGGAAAAGTGAGTTCGGAGCGGAGCCGGAGGGGCTTGCCCCGGAGGCGAGCACCGCTTGTTTGAACTTTTACGTGCTGTTGAATCGGGCTTTCCCGCAGAGCCGGTACTTGCGCAGAGCCGGTACTTGCGCAGAGCCAGACTTGCGCAGAGCCAGTGTTCGCAAAGCCTGTGCGCACAAGGTCTGCTGAATTACGCCATAGTACCCGGCGCAGTTTTTATTTGTACTCGGAGACCAGATGTTATAGATCCGAAGGTGGCCGGGTCCCACACAATAGCGCCCGCATCGAACCCCGCTAGGTCCGGAAGGAAGCAACGGCATTTGCAGGACTATGTGCTGTGGGTCGCCCGGCCACTTCTTTTTTTTAAGTTCCAGAGTGAAAGGCCGAGCGTTGTCGTACCAGGTAATTGCCCGCAAGTGGCGTCCCCAGTCTTTTGACGAATTAGTTGGCCAAGAGCATGTGTCCCAAACACTTGTAAATGCGCTTCGTGCTGGCCGGATGCCCCATGCTATTTTGTTCACCGGTCCCCGAGGAACGGGCAAAACCTCCTCTGCTCGTATTTTAGCAAAGAGTCTCTGTTGCTCGCAGGCACAAAACTTTGTGCCCTGCCATACTTGCCCCAATTGTGTCGACATTGCTCAAGGGCGCCATGTGGATGTTATTGAAATCGACGGAGCCAGCAACAACGGGGTTGAAGCTATTCGTGAGCTTCGCGAAACCGTGGGTTACATGCCAACCTCTGGGAAATACAAGGTTTATATCATCGACGAAGTTCATATGTTGTCGACAAGCGCATTCAATGCTCTTCTTAAGACGCTTGAGGAGCCGCCGGCCCATGTCGTGTTTGTCATGGCGACAACTGAGGCACACAAAATACCGCAAACTATTTTATCCCGTTGCCAACGTTTTGATTTCCGTCGCATTGCTACCCGTAAAATCACTGAGCATTTACAAAAAATTTGTGAAACTGAGGGCATACCTTTTGAAATTGAAGCTCTTTGGCTCATTGCCCGTCAGGGTGATGGCTCAATGCGTGATAGTCAGAGTTTATTAGAACAGGTCATTACTTTCACTAATCGCGATATCAAGTACCAACGGGTTGTGGAGACCCTCGGTCTTACGGATCGCCATCTGGTCTTAGATACCTTGCATGCTATCTTGGAGCGCCAACCCCCTAAGGTGTTAGCGATTTTGGAGCGTTTTCATCAAACCGCTGCTGAGCCGCATCTGTTTGCCCAAGAGTTAATGGAACTGCTGCGGCACCTGACAATCGTAAAAGTGGCCGGCCCCGCCAGTCAGTTGATCGTCGATCTTCAAGATTCTGAGACGGAAACTCTAAGCCATTGGGCAGAATCCCTCAGCGAAGAAGAATTACACCTGCTTTTTGATTTGGCTCTTAAGGGTGTACAAGACATTTTGAAGGCCTTTGATGCTCGCTTGGTATTAGAGATGGTGCTATTGCGCTTGGCATCGGCTCCCAAAATTGAGTCTCTGGCGAGAATTTTGTCCTCTTTAAAAACCACGGGCACCCTACCCGGCTCATCAGCTCTTAACGCCATGCCTTCTTCGGGAGCAACGGGCATGGTTCCATCTCAAAGCGGAACGGAAGCATCCCCTGCTCCCGTGGCTAAAGCAGCAATTTCACGCACGACCACCCTAAATTCGCCTCTACAAAACTTATCGGGTCAAAAGGTAGACACTAGCCTACCCGAAAACGATCAGTGGTTGGGATTTGTGGGTTTAGTGAAAAAGGTCGATGGCCTTTTTGGTGCTAAACTTGAGGGCATCCTTTTTTTGGGGCTAAAGGATAAAAGAATCGGTCTAGGCATTTTAGATAAGATGCAATTTTTGAAGCAACAACTCACGGCACCTCAAACCACCAAAAGGCTGCAATCCTACATTGATCAATTTTGGGTGGAGGGCTATGCTCTGGATATTCAAACCGTTAAAGATAAAAGTGCTGGTTTTTCGGCCCAAGCTTTAACGGAGCAACGTGAACAACAAAAGAAGGATCACTTGGATCAACAAATCCAGGCGCATCCTTTGGTAAAAACGGCTCAGGCTATTTTTAAAAGCCAGATTAAATCGATTAAGGAGTTACCATGAAAGGTCTTCCCGGCGGAATGCACGCCCTCATGAAACAGGCTAACCAAATGCAAACTCGTATGAAAAAGCTCCAGGACGAGTTAGCGACCCGTGAATTTGAAGGAACCTCTGGCGGCGGAGCTGTCACTATTAAAGTGAATGGCGATCACCTGCTCATGGCCGTTAAAATCAATCCTGACGTGATTCAGGCTGGAGACGTTGAAATGCTCCAAGACTTAATCATGGCAGCCACTAACGACGCGATCAAATTGGCCAAAGACACCAGCCAAAAAGAGATGGAAAAGATCACTGGCGGATTGAACTTTCCAGGTCTTTTTTAATCTCAACAAAACCACTTTAGATGTTTTGTAAGTCTTTATTATGCTGAAGATCGAGGCCCTGGATCGACTGATCCAAGAATTGACACGTTTACCTGGCATTGGGCCTAAAACTGCCCAACGTCTAGCTTATTTTATTTTAAAGTCTCCGCCTGATTACGGGCAGAGACTCAGTTCAGCTTTAGTGGATCTCAGTGCTAACGTGAAAATGTGCTTGGAGTGTTTTAACTTCACTGACAAGGAACACTGTTATTACTGCCTTGATCATCACCGTAATGAAGAGAGCCTCTGCATTGTCGAGGAGCCTGCCGACATTGCCACCATTGAAAAGTCCCAGGCTTTCCGTGGACGCTACCATGTTTTGCACGGAGCGATCTCTCCACTCGATGGCGTTGGGCCTGACCAACTCAAAATCAAAGACCTTGTTCGCCGAATTGAAGTGAAGTCCGACTCTCCTCACCCTATCCGCGAAGTGATCTTTGCCCTCGATCCAGATTTAGAGGGAGATACGACGGTTTTGTACATCAGTCGTCTCCTTCAAGGTAAAGGAATTAAATTGAGTCGTATTGCGCAGGGCATCCCTATTGGCAGCGACATCGATTACATAGATGATAGAACTATCAATCGGGCTTTGATGAATCGCACCGAGATTTAGAGACGACCGAGCAACGAAGGATCACAACGACGGATCACGGAGATTTCGGATAGACTCTTAGTTCTCGCTGGGTTCGCAAACCCAAAACCTAAGGAAGGGGCAATGCAGTTCTCTCAGGAACTGTGTTGAAGGGGCAGCTATGTCATTTGTAAACTCGAATGCTAAAGAAGTTCATTGTAAAATCGTCTATTACGGACCCTCACTGGGGGGCAAAACCACCAATATTCAATGGGTTTACCAACAGACCTCCAATGAAAATAAATCGACCATGAAGAGCTACGATCAAGAGGTTGAGCGTACGCTTTTTTTTGATTTCCTCCCTCTAAACATTGGTGAAATCCGTGGATATAAAACCCGGTTTCATCTTTACACTGTACCCGGCCAGATTGTTTACGATGCTTCTCGTAAATTGATCTTAAAGGGGCTTGATGGCGTCATTTTTGTAGCGGATTCACAAGAAGAACGCATGGAGGAGAACCTACATGCCATTAAGAACTTAGAGCGCAACCTCGAACAGCAGGGTTACGATATTCGCCAGATCCCACTGGTGATCCAATACAATAAACGGGATTTACCCAATGCCATGAAATTGAATGAACTCAGATCGGCTTTAAATACTTACAATGCTCCCGACTTCGAGGGCATAGCTCATCAAGGTAAAGGGGTGTTTGAATCTCTGAAAACCGTTTCTAAATCTATCATCGGAACTCTTAAGGGCGGCGATCTCACCGCATGAACGCCACCAAATTCAAGGAAGGTCTCCTCTTTGCACCGATTTATTGGATGCTTGCCTTTATTAACTTAAAGGCCAAACTCAACGTCACGTCCACGTGGTACGACGGCAATCTAGCGAATAGCCACACTCAATTGCTCGCTTTTAATTACACGAACAACGAACAATCGCGACTCTTTCAGTTTTATATGCCTGAATTATTTCGTCGGCTCTTTGGTTACTCCATTGAACAAGCCTATTTGTTTAATCGATGGCTCTTTGTATTTTTGGCGTTCTGGGCCTTTCATCTTTATCTGCGAAAGTGGTTCAACACCGGTTGGTCTGCGGCAGGAGTATTTTTTTTAGCGGCAGTGATGCCGATCACCTACATGAACGACTTACAAGAGAGTTCTGCTCTATTAATGTTAGTCTTTCTTTTGATTCTGTGGAGCGTGCGAGCTAAGAATGCTTGGGCTTTTGCTGGAACAATGTTACTCGGTGCCCTCACGAACGAAACGGCCCTGGTCTTAGGCCTAGCTTGGGTGGTTAACTCACTAGAAGACAATCGATGGACGACTTGGATTAAACGCTCATTGCTCGGACTATGGTACTCCACTCCTGCTTTTGTCGCGACCGCCGTTATTCGTTACATCAATCGCGATCGCCCTCACCTTGGCGATCCAAGGCAATGGTATAACAACTGGGGTGGCATTTATAGACATTTACAGCTTCCACCCATCGAGTGGCTTGATGCTTGGTATTTATATCCATTTTTTATTTTTGGTGCCCTTTGGGTCTATGCCTGGTTCGGCTGGAAGCCTAGCCGTGATCGCATGATACTTGCCGGACTCAGTGTTGTTCCGTTTTTTATTTTACCTCACATGATCACGGGAATCATTTTTGAAAGTCGACAGATGGTGCCGCTGGCCTTTGTGATAATTCCGGCTGCGTGGTTCTGGCTTCATGAAAAATTCCCAACGGCTGAAGACAAGGGGTGAGAGATCACCCCTTTCCTTTGAATCAATCTGGCGCTATTTCAAGATACTGATTTCAGCACCACTTTCAATTTTTTTAATCCATAATAAATTAGGTCCAAATCCCAATTGAACCTCGGCACCATCCACAAGGCGATAATGGAGTATTTTTAGCGACGAACCATCTTGCCGTTCAGCTGCGCCCAAATTTCTTTGGACTTCATCTTGGGACATTCCTTTCGTCAGAGCCTTTACCTTATCGAGCGAAAGCTGTGACACTTTTGCCGGATTGTTTTTTGGGTCAGAGCTGTTTCCAAAAGCAATGGCACCAATATCAATCATGTCGTTAGATCCTGTTAATCGTAATGTTAGAATTTGATGCTTTTCATTCGGGCGGCCATAATTGGTAAATACCTTCGCCGTGACTGTCACAGGCCCCATCAATGTTTGCTGTCGGGAACCAAAGTACTTACACCGAATTTGATAGTTGCCAGGTTGAGCCTTGCGAATGACATATTCCTCGGGGCCATAACCCTGAGTGATATCTCGTGACACCAGACCTCCCCAGCGGGTTCTGGGATGCCCGTAAAAAGCTTCTTCACCCGAAGGTTCGATCACGTGGAGGTCCATATCTGTATTATCGGCGTCCCACGACATGGTGATTCTCATATCCAAGTCCAACAGTTTTCTGAGGCGTTTATCGATGAACTGAACTTTTTTAATAGACCCTGAATCAATTTTCTCCATTGTTGAAAGCAGATGATTGAGTTCCATCACCACAATGGTTTCAATTTCATCAAATCTCCCTCCCCACTCACCCAAAATAACCCGATTAAAGAGTTCCGCGGCACGAATGCCATCAGCAATTTTCTTATCTCTCTTGAGCCTTTGTGCTAAAGCGAGAGCCAAATCTCGATGGGATTGTGGATCTTCGGGTCGCAAGCGACTGACCTTTTCAAGAATTTCAATGGCACTATCAATCTCCTCTGCTTGAACGAGTCTCCAGGCAAAAACCCTAAGCATCCCCGCATCTTCCAGTTTCATCTCGGCTAAATTCGAGAGAATGCGTATCGCCACAGATTTGTCGAATTTGAAAAAGTAATTGGCACAGTCAAGATAAAATGCAGGGCTTAACCGATAGGTCTTTCTTTCGCGCAAGTAGGCGTCGTAAGCTTCTTTCTGACTCTTCGCCTGAATAGCTGTCAGATAAGGTGTGGAGGGGTTCCATTCTTTGATGGAGATGGCAGACAGGTTGTCTTCTGACCCAGAACCAACCGATTTTAAAAGCCTAGGCCTATCGGCCGTTGGTTCCCCAGCCACCATTCCCTTGGATTCGCTCCGACTCAAAGACTGCGCAGCTGGAGCACCCAACAAGTTTGATCCGACGTCCGCTTCTCGCATGGTAGCGCCACCTCCATCCCCAGAAGTTCCTGCCAAACCTATGCTTTCTCTACCGCTGGCCCCGCCGTAGGCCCCTTCAGAAACAGTCCTTACCTTTGACCAATCGGTATTCCACCATTCTACCCTTTGGTTCCAGAGATTCACAATCCGTTCAATTTTTGAGGTGTCACCAAGCTTTTTATTATTCATTCGCGACTTCAATTGTGCGAAATAGTCAGCTCGCCACTGAGGCAGACTCTCTGGAGGTGGAATTTCATATTGGACATATTGATCAAGTCTCTCGAGTACAAGCAATGAAGTTCCCGGTGTAACCAAATTGTATTTGCGCCCTAAATCCAACAATTCGCTTTCGTTTTGCACAGGAAACACAGCCAGACCTGAAGCATAGGCCGCCGCCCATGATCGCGCGATAATGTCGTTTTTTGTGGCGCCAGCTTTCGAAACTTGAATTTTAGTTCGCCCGATTTCTTTAGAGCCTACGCCGTAGACCAATGTTACCACCGTATCGGATTTCAAACGAGCATAGACATTCGTTCGATTGGCAGCAGCATTAAACTGGCTCTGTACATCTGCAAGGCCACTATTGTTAGATTCTACACGCAACAAACTGATGGCAGGATTCACTAGGAGATCTACGGCATGCTTCACATCCGTGGCCGTTAAGTCGACAAAAACTCCCCCGGTCACATTGGCCAAAAATTTTTGCACCCCCACATCTCTGGCGGCACCGGAGGCAATGACGTTGATGACCGCCCCGTCAAATTTCATCAATTCATTACCAAGAGTCATTAGACCATCGGTAAACAGTAACCACCGGGTTTCACTGTTTTTCTTCTTTGCAAAATTTAGTAACTCATAATTAGTAGCTCCATCGTAGGCGAGACTCTGTAGGTGTTTCGTCAATTCATCGCAGTTACCATCCTTCACCTCGAATGATTTCAATGGCTCAGGCTGATTGCGAAATACAACTAAATCGACTTTAATGTTTTTCCAAGCTTGAAACAGAACCTTTAGTAATTCGATATCTTTCGCGACGGCCTCTGAAGTGCGACTCCCTGATGCATCCCAGGCTATTGAAATCTGGCTTGGAATTTTCATTTCCGCTTTGGAGTCGAACTTAGGGGTATCGCTCAACGCGAGAAAGTATTCCTCACCCTTGTTTTCCACCGTCACAAGTTGATCAGGCAGTTTAGGCAGATTAATAAACAGATCATTGTCGGGTGTGGTGTTTTTTAAATTTGCTTTAGCCACCCACTGATCTTTCCAGTCCGTGAAGCTAAAGTTTCCAAAGCCCCCGATCTCCGGTCTTACAGGAGGCTTGTTGACTCTGACTTCGATACTAAGATTCGCAATAGTTTGTCCTACGGGAAGTGCAACATGCATGGCCGCATCTTGTTTCACTGTGACCAAAGGTGCTACTGTCACAATTTTTATCTTTCGCGTACCTCCGGCTGGAATTGGGTAAAGCCTTGTTCTAAACAAATTTCCTTTAACATGTTCGGCGAGTCCTGGATCGACACCCTTGCGTATTTCAGTCTCCAAAACAACACGGGCTTTTTCTTTGGGAACGATAACGCCATCGACCATGGTTCCATTTACATCAAGGGCATAGCCAGTCACTGCAGCATCGTTCGGCAGAGGAAACTCCAACTCCCCTTCGAGAACACGTGCATTAGGATTTTGAAATGTGAGAGTCGTGGTGGTCTCAGATTCAATACCAGAAATCTCGACCTTCAGCTCCATATCCGTCAATTGAATTGGCTGTTCTGTGGATGGGACTTTAACCCTGGGTGGTTCCCAAATTTCAATCTCCCGGATTGGAATGGGAAAGAATCGCGGAGGCGAAATCACCCTCCGCCCTTGGGTACCTCTAGGGTGAATCTCTTTTTGCGCCATTAAATCGGAACTTATAGTAAAGGCCAAAATCAGAATACCGATCAGAATCTTCATAGAAATCCTCCTTCCACGATTGTGATTGGACACGTCTATGAACTCAAGTCCGAAAGAGGATTTGATCATATACCCTCATCTATTGAATCAATTTAAAGCACGAGCGTCAGGCCACTTTAGAGTTGAGCGCACACATATGGGACAGCCAAACCAATAATTATTTAGTCATTCAAATGGATAAAACCCTTTTTGCCAATCCCTTAAAGTAACGCTTCGATATCCTTCTCCAACGACTCCGGCGTGGTGGTCGGAGCATAGCGATTGACAACTTCACCCTGACGATTCACCAAGAATTTGGTAAAGTTCCACTTGATAGCTTCAGTTCCAAGCAAACCGGATTTATTTTCCTTTAGGTAAACATACAATGGGTGTGCATTACTTCCATTGACATCGATTTTTTCAAACAATGGAAAGGTGATGGAAAAACGGGTTGTGCAAAAATCCGCAATCTCACCGGCCCCTCCTGGCTCCTGGTGCCCAAATTGGTCACAGGGAAACCCGAGCACTACGAGACCTCGCTCTTGGTATTTGCGATAGAGCTTTTGCAAACCCTCATATTGAGGAGTGAAACCACATAAACTTGCGGTATTTACAATCAGCAAAACCTTTCCTTTAAACTCTCCCATAGTGGTTGTTTTGCCATCCAAGGTTTTAACTTCAAATTCATAAAGCGACGACATAGGTCTCTCCCTTTGTAATTATATTCAACACCCGTACAGATTTACTACACCAACCTCTGAATGAAAACTCATTAACGCGAAAGAAACCTTAAATAGAGTCTGTTCGGAGTTACCGGAAATAGAGTGGCGAAGTTAAATTTTTGAGCTGTTAAGGCGCAATTTTGAGCCTTAGCCAGCAGCTAAGGAGAAAAATTGCAACGACAACAGGCAAAAAAGTAACGAGACAATCTGTTTTCGCTAACTCCGAACAGGCTCTAAACATTAGGCGGTTACTCCGAGTCTTTGAGCATTCATTTTACACGATACAAAGGTGGAGGCCATTTATGCGATTAGTGACAATTATTCTACTTGGATGGCTCTACCTGTTTGCATCAAACACCATGGCTGCATTTTCATGGTGGCCAAGGCGCTCCTGTGAACAAACACTTTCTCAGAATGACCTGAAATGGTTTAGAGGTGTTCTGAAAAAGGGAGATGTCTATCTTATTCAGATTGAAGGAGAGCCCAAAGATGAGAGTGCACTCTTTCACGAAAGAGCTCACTCACAATTTCATGCGACCTACAATGAAACCGCTTTTGTGAACCGACAAAAAACGATTCAGGAAGCTTTAGCGGATTTCGCGAACGCCCACTTTAGAAACTCACCTCGAATCGGCGAAAGCAGCCTTCAAGATGATCTTCCGCTGCGTGAAATAAAAGAGCGATATTCAACGACGAGGAAAGCTGTAAGCTCATTGAAAAAGCCGCTGGATCTTAAGCTCGATGATCATCATATGAATTCGCTCCTGACGTCTCATATCCTCTGGACAATTCGCTCCTTCATTGGGAGGGACCAGATGGACATTCTGTTTAAGCCAATCGTCGATAATCTTAATCAGTTTCGCGAGAGCTACGTGCGTCTTATGGTGAAGGAGGGGCGGGAGCCCGGAAATTCCATGCAAGAAGACATCTATAACTTAGAATTCTTACTCGCCACCATCTATCGCACGCGCCAATTGCTACCACCCGATTCACAATCGTCAATGGAAGAGCTTTTGGTTTCACTGGCTCACAATCTCGAATTTTCACCGGATCGGATTGAATATGTGGCTTCACGGCTTAGCGATTCAGGCGAAGATTTTAGCCCTTCCTCAAAAAATCAATTAAATCAAATCATTGCTGCAGGAATCTATAGTGCCACTGGTTTTGTTATTCGTTTGACGGCCTTATTTTGGCTTGCTGACACCTTTAACCCATTTTAAACTTAAAACCCCATTGCCCAAACTCCTAAGTTATGCGTATAAGGTGGGCATGTCGAATCCAATCATTGAGAAGATTAAAGCCGTTAAAGCCCAGAAAAATGCCACCATCCTGGCCCATTATTACGAAGATGGTGAAATTCAGGACATCGCTGATTACGTTGGTGATAGTTACTATCTCGCCCAGCAAGGGCAGAAGTCAGATTCGCCATTAATCCTACTTGCTGGTGTGGTGTTCATGGCAGAGTCAGTGAAGATTCTGAATCCAACCAAAAAAGTAGTCGTTCCTACACTTGAGGCTGGATGTTCCCTAGTCACTGATTCTCCTTATGATGCCTACTTGAACTGGAGACTCGAACACCCGGAAGCCATTGCTGTGACCTACATCAATTCGAGCGCGGAAGTGAAAGCGATTTCTGATGTGATCGTCACTTCCAGTAACGCCGCCAAGATCATTGATTCTATCCCCAAAGATCGACCGATTTTATTTGGTCCCGACAAAAATCTGGGAAGCTATCTTAGTAAAAAACTGAATCGCCCTATGATATTGTGGCCTGGCGCATGCGAAGTGCATGTGCTTTTCTCTAGTAAAAAGCTTTTTGACCTCACTCAGCAACATCCAGACGCCGTCGTTGTTGCACACCCTGAGTGTGACCCGGCAGTTTTACAGTACGCCCATGTGATCGGATCTACTTCGCGTCTGCTGGAAGAAGTTCAAAAAAATCCAGCCAAGAAGTTTATTGTTGCTACTGAGACTGGCATTCTTCATCAGATGCATAAGTCCCGTCCTGACGCTGAACTGATTCAAGCCCCTGCCGAAGGTAGCTGCGGTTGCAACGATTGCCCTTTTATGAAATTGAACACTCTTGAGAATTTACTTAAGGCCCTCGAGACCGAACAACCAGAAATTCATATGACGAAAGATTTAATAGAGCGAGCATCGCACTCTTTAAACCGGATGATGTCGATCAGCGCTGGCCAAACAGTGGTTTGGCCCACCAGGTTTAAGGCCCCCTAGTGGCAATTCTCTGATTGGTTGTGCATTTTAGGACGCTTCAATTTGAGAATTGACGGGCCAGTCTAAACATGTTTTATTTGGCAAAAATTGAGTCCTTTAGTTTTAGGCCTTAGCGGTAAACGATGATGAAGAGTGATAACCTTAATGTATGCCATCTTCAGCACCAAAGCTTTCGCAACATGATCTTTTAAAGCAAGAACTTCTACAGGCTTGCGAAAATGAGTCTTTTGAAGTCCATCATGGCCCCCCTCCTTTTTGGAACAGAATGCTCGATGAAAAACTCGAAGCCTATTTAGCTCATCAGCCGCAAATGGTTTTCTCAATCTGTCCTATCTGTGGTCATAAAATAAAAGCTCCTATTTACTCAGACTCTTTTCACGATCCCTGGTGGATTTATCCACAGAAGGCCTTTAGTGGTTCGCACGTGTGTACTCATTTTGAGTTAATGACCTTCTCTATCCTCTGGACTCACTCTGAACCCCAAGGCGCCCCTTGGACCATACCCTGTGGTTGGGGCGGGCCTGCGCTCAATGAATCACTCAACCAAAATGAAAACTTAGTTATTTCACTGAAGAGTCACCCTCTCCCCAATGGGGCCACTATTTTTTGGATTGGTCTTTTCAGACACCAACCGAACCTACCTCTATTGTCAGACTACTGGCCGCTCCCAGTCCTGAAAACGAGTGCATCTATTCGCCCAAGTCTCAATGGACGAGGGTACTGGGGAGAGTACAATCCTATTTCGATTCATTCACCCGTCGTATGGTCTCGTCTCTTTATCGATACCGGAATGGAAAGTCTTATCAGTTATGAAACGCACAAAAACACTGGAGCTTGGCTACAACGCATTCGAGCCTGGCATCACCTTTCCTACACTCAACCAATGAAAATGCTTAATGAGCGCTTCGTCACTGAAAGTGGTTTGGCCTCCTTTGCTATTGGCATGCGATCTTCAAGAAGCAAAGGGGCCTTGTTTATTTCCCAAACGCCGGTCTTTAAGCCGTTACCGACGGTCATTGAACCCGACTTACCACCACCAGAGGACTTTGAACCGCACTTGCAGTCTCTCACTATCGAGCAAATGCGAGAGTTCGCTCACACTGATTCCCTTTGGGCACTGCTCGATCCATTTCAAAATGAGGCCGTCCAGGATTGGCTAAGACTTATACAAAAGAGTGGCGAGAATTTAGTAGTCCCGCTGTGGCGCGAATCTCAACTTGGACCAGGTTGGCTACTGACAGCGGACTCTTCGTTTTCGGCCTCCCTCAAAGAGGATGATTTAGTGAATTTTTACAGAGATCTCTCTCCTATGCTTGTTAAAGTCACTCCAGAAATTTTGGAGCTGAGCTACCGCTATTCTCTTGGCCTTCAATCCTGGGGTACTTTTTTTGTTAGCTCCCGTTCCCAGCATGAAATTCACTATTTTTTGCGCCAACATTTGGTCTGTAATTTCCAGAACAACTGGGTTTACTTTCGATTTTATGAAACAAACTTTCTGTCCGTTGCGCTTTCAACTTTGCGCAACCGCGACCTGGAGTATTTTTTTGGGCCCATCGATGGCTGGATACTTCGCCATCCCTCCGAAACTCACCACACACTCTATACCTCTACCACCAAACATAAGGATTGGCGTACCCGCTCCGGCTACAAATATGATCATTTGCCTTTGAAGATCCACGAAACCGCCCAAAAGGTTTTCCTGATTGATCAACCACGCAGAGTGAAAGAGTTCATCAAAGAGCGAACCCCCGAGTTCTCCAATCTTATCCCTGAACCCGTGATTGATCGTTGGGT
>JBILOD010000613.1:0-2524 GCA_044374645.1 Pseudobdellovibrionaceae bacterium
TCAAAAACCATTTGATGAGTGTAGGATGCGTAAACCAAATAGCCGCCGGTAGTGTGGAGAACACCCTTAGGTTTGCTGGTGGAACCAGAGGTATAAAGAATAAATAGGGGATCTTCAGCATCCATGACTTCGGGCTCACAATAAGCGGCGACGGTCTTTTTGATTTCATGCCACCAAACATCACGCCCCTCCTTCACCATTACGTTCCCAGCGGTGTGTTGGATCATGAGGACTGTTTTCACCTCTGGGCATTTGAGGAGAGCTTCGTCGATGTTTTGCTTAAGGTGGATGTGTTTGCCACCGCGCAAACCTTCGTCGGCCGTAATGATAAAAGATGATTCGCAATCCTTAATGCGGTCGACAATGGAGTCCGGAGAAAAACCTCCAAAAATCACCGAATGGATCGCGCCGATGCGTGCGCAGGCCAACATAGCGTATGTGGCCTCGGGTATCATCGGCATATAGATGGTGACACGGTCGCCTTTTTTAACACCAAGCTTTTTGAGGACATTGGCCATTCGATTCACTTCATCGTAGGCCTCTTGGTAAGTAATCGTTTGCGAAGGTGATTGGGGTGAGTCGGGTTCAAAAATAAAAGCGGTGCGCTGAGCGTGCTTCGGCAAATGACGATCTAAACAATTGTAGCTGATATTCAGTTTTCCGCCCACAAACCACTCAATCTTAATAGGGGAATGAAACGAAACATTTTTAACCTGATCCCACGGTTTGAACCAATGGATGCGTTCAGCCTGTTGGGCCCAAAAGCTTTCATTCTGAGAAACTGATTTTTTATAAAGTTCAAGGTATTGGGTCCAATTGATATGCGCCTGTTGCGAAAATTCAAGGCTTGGATCAATCGTTACGGTCATGCTATACCTACTTTCTGCAAATGGAAGACTGGGGTTCATTTTCACACTATCCTTGAAAAAACTCAGGAAATTCAATTGAATTTTCAATCACAGGGAACCTCCCCAGGGAGGCTTCAGACGCAAATTGTCGTTGCTAAAACTATTATTGCAAGAATTAAAAATTAGATTGTCACCGAGGCAATCCTCCTTCAAGGTGCGCCAATGCAAAATAAGAATACTCAAGACACTCAGACCTTTTCTGACCTCAATTTATTACCCGCCCTCTTAAAAGCAGTGAGCGATGAGGGATATACTCAGCCTACGCCCATTCAAAAGGCAGCCATCCCCATTGTGCTCACAGGCAAAGATCTACTCGGGATTGCGCAAACAGGAACTGGTAAAACAGCGGCATTTAGCCTGCCACTTCTCCAAAATCTGGTAAAAAGCAAATGGGGTTTGACTCCCAAGGCGCCACGGGCCTTGGTGTTGGTGCCCACTCGTGAGTTGGCGGTTCAGGTGTTTCAAAGTTTAGAAACCTATGGTAAAGGGCTTAATTTCAAGTTTGCCGTGATTTTCGGGGGCGTAGGCCAAGGACTTCAGGTTCAGGCTCTCTCTCGAGGAGTCGATGTCTTAGTGGCCACTCCTGGCCGCCTTTTGGATTTGATCAATCAAAAGCACCTGCAATTGAACAAGGTTGAAATTTTTGTTCTTGATGAAGCGGATCGCATGTTGGATATGGGCTTCATTCAGGATATTCGCAAAGTTTTGCCGATGTTGCCGAAACAAAAACAGAATTTGTTTTTCTCCGCGACAATGCCAAAAGAAGTACAAGCTTTGGCGGACACCATTCTCGTGGCGCCTGAAAAGGTAGCGGTCACGCCCCAAGCGACAACCGTGGAAAAAATCGATCAAAAGGTGATGTACGTCAAACGCGAACACAAAATGGATTTACTGTTGCACTTACTGAAGGACAACATGCTCTATAAGGTCCTCGTGTTTGTTGATATGAAGCATATGGCGAATCGTGTTTCAGATTTGCTTGTGAAAAGTCGTGTCTCAGCCGCCGCCATTCATGGAAATAAGTCACAAGGCGCCCGTCAGCGTGCCATTGAAGATTTTAAAAATGACAAATTGCGGGTTCTCGTTGCCACTGATATCGCCGCCCGCGGAATCGATATCGATGGCATAACTCATGTTATTAATTTTGATTTGCCTCACATTGTTGAGACCTATGTACATCGTATCGGTCGAACGGCGCGTGCAGGAACTGAAGGTCACGCTATCTCCTTTTGTACTGGGTTTGAAAAATCCTATTTGTATGCGATTGAACGCACCACGAAGGCTAAGATTGCTGTCGATATGAAGCATCCTTTTCACGCGGAAGAGGCCCTTGAAGCTCGTGTGATGAGTGCTGGTAAAGCGAAAGCGATGGCGGAGGCGGAGCGTAAACAACGAGCGCCTCAGCGCCGACCAAAGGGGCGCCCTGGCTTTAAAGGGTCTTCGGGGTCAAATAAAGAAGGATCTGCACGATCATCCTCGTCTGCATCCTCTTCCCATTCATCGGGTGGGCAGAGGCAAGGGGCTAAGCCTCAGCAACGCCAGGGGCAGAAACCTGCCTTCAAACATAAAGCTCGATAGATTCTGTTAGATGACTCTATTATTTGAAATAGGTGGCT
>JBILOD010000120.1:0-8911 GCA_044374645.1 Pseudobdellovibrionaceae bacterium
CAACAATTGAACTTATTCTCAATGAAATTCCGACCTCTGATAGCCCCATCGAACGCCTCCCCATCGATGAGATCTTTGATGCCCTACAGGTGATTCCACTCAAAATGATCTATGTTGAGGACTCATCAATTTTTCTTAAAGCCAATAAAAACACGGCTCCCATAGAAATCAAAAGCGACCTTTTACTTCAGTCCGCTCCTAAAGCGATCCACTATGGCCTTAAGGTCTCTGCCGTGCTTCCTACAGCCAACGATGCCGCCCCTGAATCCTTCAAAATTAATTCAAAGGGCACTCTATCCCCTAAGACGCTGTTGGTTAATTCGCTTAATCTGTCTTCAGCCAAGTCGCAAATTGGCCTTCAAGGTGAGTTTATCAATTTCGCCAAAGTGATCCTCCATCCATCTTTTTCTGGATATGCCGATCTTAAGGTGGAGGCCGAGGAGCTGAATTCTTGGCTTATGTCCATAGGAGTCAGCTCGACATCTTTGGCTTTAAAGGGTCAATTTCGCAGTCACGGAAAATTTGACATTCAAAAATGGAATAACCCCACTCTGCAATTTGAGACCGAAATCGCTTCTTTCTCTATCAGGAATTTTGCCGTCGGTGATATCAATGCTCAATTGCGATTTAGCGAACATCAACTCTCCACTCCTGAGCTTAACTTTAGCCACCCGGCTGGTAAAGCGCTCCTTCGCAATCTTCAGTGGAATTTACATAAAGACGAAATCGAATCCAAAGTGGACCTGAAACACCTTGATCTACAAAAATTATTTGTAGAAATTGATCTGCAAAAAATACCGGTGGAACTTGGTGTGGCTGGCCAATTGCAATGTAAAGGTAAACTGTTCCATTCCTTCCACCTTGATTGCCTTGGAAGAGTCGAGGGCAACAACCTGGATGTACGCGCCGCCTACCAAGCCCCAGGTGCCCCCATCGTTGGCTTGAAGAACTTCTCTGGTGAAGGGACTGTCACCGTTAACTCCAAAGAAGTCACCTACAATTCCACAGTGGTATTGCCTCAGTCGCAAGGACGTTCCCAAGGAGTCATCAACTACGAAACGGGTTTTGTGATCGATTTTGACACCGATAACTTTGACTTCAAAGATGCCAGCCCTCTAGCAGGTTTGCAATTTGAAGGAAAAGGCAAACTTCAAGGACGAACCCAAGGCACCTCAGCATCAGCCACCCTCGACATTGCCATTAATACTCAAGATTTTTGGTTTGAAAATTTTGGTTTAGGAGCCATTAACGGAAAGATCTCTTACCAAAATGGACATCTTCTCATCGACACTCCACAGGCTAAACTCTACAATAGCCTCTACATGGCAGAACTCGATGTTGACCTTAATCATTCACGCCTGCAAGGCTTAGTGGAAAGTCCCGACATTCAGGCCATTGATGCCATTAGAGCACTCTCGAGACGTGTTCCCATTCCTTTTACCGCAACAGGTGCAGGCCACACGCGGGCGCAATTTGAAGGTCCCTTTGAACTGGGCAAGCTTTCGTACCATTTCGAGGGTGTTCTTTTTAAAGGCGATGTTCAAGGTGAAACTTATGATGAAATCAAATGGGACTGGGTCGCCAAAGATGGGCATGTCAAGATTGAAAACAACACGCTTCAGAAAGGCAAAGCCCTCATCACTGTCAACGGAAAGGCTGTGCCTACTGGGAATATCGCGCTGGAGGTTGCTGGCAATAATCTTAAGCTTGAAAACAGCACTTTCCTATCTCGTTACGTTAAAACTCTTGGCGGTGACGTTGATTTTCACATGTCAATCAACAATCATATATTAAAGCCCGACATCTTCCTCGAAGGTAAAATTGAACATACAACTTTGGGTGATTCTGAGTTACCCGATTCAAAATACATCTTTGAAACCGATTCGCTGGGCCGTTCACTGACTCTCGATTTGATTGGCCATCAAATTCGCGTCGATCTTGATCTCCCTTATGAAAAAGAAGATCAAGCACGATTGTTTATGGAAGTTCAGAAGTTTGATTTTACCGACTTTCTCGCTCTCCTCATGGGAAGCTCATTGCGAAATGACTATCGTTCTCTACTTTCCTTTCGTATGGACATTCAATCTGAAACAAACGATATCTTCGCCGCCACAGGGGTTGCCAGAGTGGATGATCTCTATTTAGCCCGGGGAGAACATTTTCTTCGTAATAATAAACCAATGTTTGTTTATTTCGAAAAGGGTTTAGCAAACCTCAGAGATTTTAACATCAAAGGGTATCAATCGGAAATTTTTGCGACGGGTGAAAATTTCAGTCCCTCAAAACTCCAGGTGAACCTCGGGGGCAGTATTGACCTCAGACTCCTGCAACTCTTTACGCCTTTTTTGGATGACGTGAGCGGTCCCGTAAAAGGCCAAATTCGTTTAAGTGGTAGCTTACAAAATCCAGAAGTTTACGGAAATCTGGATTTAAATGAAGTTGCAGTTCGAATAAAAGGCTTTCCGCCACTGTTTGATCACATTAACTCTCACCTTGAGTTCAGCCAGAAAAAAATCATCATCGAATCCATCAGAGGGTCATTGGCAGGCGGAACTGTCGTTGGTGATGGAGGCATCACCATCAATGGTCTCAAAGATGTACAAGTCGATGTGAAGGCCCAGTTGCGTAACCTACAGATGGAAGTTCCAGAAAACATCCAGAGTTCTGGATCTGCCGACATTGTTTTTTCCGGCAACTGGTTTCCATACACTCTCAGTGGTAGTTATCGAGTGAGCCAGGCATTTATAGACAAAGATTTCAGCGGTGATTCCAATGAGAATAATGTGCGGCAATCGATTTACCTCCCTAAGAATCTTGCAGGGACGACGTTTGACCCTGTCGTTCTCGATCTTCAAGTGTTCTTGGATAAAAAGGTCGAAATTAGAAATCCTCAGATGTCGGGATTTTTGGCTGGTCAATTACAAATAAAAGGCCCGCCTCACAACCCTATTATTTTAGGATCAATTAAAACCCTGCCTCAGGCCCAACTCTTTTTCCGGGATAAAATTTTCGATGTTCAATCCGGATTAGTGAAATTCAATGACCCCGTGGAACTCAATCCAGAGCTTTATTTTACAGCCCGATCCATTGTCGACAAGTACGAAATCAACTTGCTCTTACAGGGCAAATCGAAGTCCCCGCAGCTTTCTCTTACCAGTCAGCCTCCTTTGGAAGAACAAGATATCATTTCGCTCTTGGCGCTTGGAGTGACCACCCAAAAATTAGATTCGCAGATAGAGTCCAGCCAACAGGCCGCTCAAACCGGATATCAATTGGGAACTGCCATTATTTCTGCTAATCCGCTGAATAAAGAAATCAAACAAAGTTTGGGAGTCGATGTTAAATTTTCATCGGGTTTTGACGATACAAAGAACGTTGCACTACCTCGAGTGACTGTTTCTAAAGATATTATTCCACGTAAGCTCACCGCCTCCGCCACGAGTTCATTCAGTGAGAACCAGCAATATGATGTGCGATTTCAGTATCTCCTTAACGAGCGTCTGAGCACCGTGGTCACCTACGAAAAATCTGAAGGTCAAGATGGCTCTGCCGCCACTGGAACTAATCAATCTAATATCAGTATATTTGGTCTCGATCTCGAGTATAAGGTGGAGTTTAAATGAGTTGGGCTAAAAGCTTCACCTTTTTAATCTTGATACTTCTGGCTGCATCCACTAGCTCCGCCAAACCTATTCAATGGCAGGAATTTCCACTGGACCTTCAAAGAGAAGTCACCGAAAAATTTCCAAGTCTCAAGACCGATTCTCCCACTCTGGAAGAACTCGATAAGCTTTTGCGTTACCTCATGGGCAAAGGATCTTTTGAAGATGTACAAATCCATGAAAATGAGTCTGGATTGTCCCTTCAATACCGAACACTGAAAACCATGAATAGGATCGTCTTCAACGGAATGGCGAGCTTTGATTCCAGCGATGTAGTACAAATGCTTCAACTCGAACAGGGGCAAAAATTTGACCCCCGAATTCTTAATGAATTGCGCGAAAGAATTAAATCCTACTATTTTGAACAGGGTTTTCTTAATGCTTCTGTTGATATTAGTGTCTCAGTGGTTTCTAACAACCTTGTGGACCTGATTGTTCGTATTCAAGAGGGGCCTCCGGTTCGGGTTAATTCAATCTATCTCGTTTGCGCCAATAAAGAGTTACAAGCCCGTTTGAACCGGGCGATCAGACGCAATGTGGGAAAGATCTATAACCCTCAAATCACGGCGAACATTCCAAAACAGATGAACGAGTATTTCCGAGACAATAAATACCTTCGCGCGACTGTTCGTGGTCCCGATGTTCATATGGATAATGCTAAGACAGGGGTGGATCTCACTTATTATATTGAACGTACGGAGCAGTATTCGGTGGCATTTGACGGCAATTTCCTCATCCCCACACCTCGACTCACTTCGGCCCTCGACTTAAACACCTTGTCCTCTGCCAACCCTAATATCCTTCCTGAGCTGATGAACAAGATCAAAGAGTTCTACTGGAAAAAGGGCCATGCTCGCATTGAGGTTAAGGGCGAAGAAAAGATTTTGACGCCCAATGTTCGCTCGACTCTTACTTTCCATGTGACGGAAGGTGTTCCTATCAAGATTGAAGCCATCGAAATCCAAGGAAACCTCAGTCAACCTCAGTCCTACTACCAAGATTTTTTGAGTGAACACAGTGGCGAAACGATCGGACGTGGCCTGTTTCATCGCAATGATTTTGAACAAGGACTCAAAAACCTACTCATTGAATTGCAGAACACAGGATATTTAAAAGCGAAGCTGATCTCTTCTCGCTACCTCTACAATAAGACAAAAACAAAAATCACAATTGCTGTGAATCTGGATGAGGGTCCCCTCACAAAAATTAGCCAGATCAGTTTTCGTGGTTTGAAGCTACTCAAAGAAGTTGACCTGATTAAAACCCTTGATCTCGCTGCTGGTGAAGCCCTGAAGCTCAATCAACTCGAACAGGGCATTCAAACTCTCAAAGCCTATGCTCAGGATCAAGGTTTTCTGGAGTTTCGCATCTTGAATGAAAAAGAAACACTCGTAAAATACAATGACGACAATACTCTTGCGGAATTAGAGTTTGTCATTGATGAGGGTCCACTGGTAAAAGTGGCATCCATTCTCATCGATGGCAATAGCCTTACTAAAGAATATGTCTTGCGCAAAGAAGTGGATTTCAAGGAAGGTGATGTTCTCACCCCTGCTAAAATCGAAGAATCCACTCGGCGATTGCAAAAGCTTAGCCTCTTCAACTCTGTTGAAATAAAGACCCTCGAACAACGCACCCAAATTGCGGAACGAACAGTCATCATCAAAGTTTCCGAACGTGCTCCCGGACTTTTTAACGTGGGTGCCGGCGTGACCAATGAACGCGAATTCACCCTTAGGGGCTTTGCTGGTATTGCCTATCGTAATCTCAAGGGAACGGCTCGCGCCGTTTCAACCCGTGCCGAAATCAACTATAATGTGGCCGACATTCAATTTCCCGAATTAAAGCTAACAGCCGGCTACTTGGAACCTTATCTTTTTGATTCACGCACGAAAGGTCGAATCAATTTTACGCGCGCCGTGCAGGTCGTGGACTACGACAAACGGACTGGTACTGACAGTTATCAGTTGGATTTTCTCCTCGAACAAAACCTGACCTCCCACATTCTATTCACCTATGACCTCTGGAACATTTCCCAATTGCGTGACTTCAAAATAGACAAGTCTCTGGCCCTGTCCAGACTCGGCAAAACCGAGTCGGTTCTGAATCTTGCCTCCACTGGACCAGCGGTCGAAATCGACTTCCGTGATCATCCTTTTAATCCAACAAAGGGCACTCTGACTCGGATGCAACTTGAGTATTCAAACTCTTTTTTGGGAAACTCTCGATCGATTGAATACCTAAAAACCACTGGAAGCTTCACTCATTATCTACCATTCAAAGCTCCCAATCCCGTTGTCTTTGCCAATTCCTTTCGAGTGGGTGATCTTGTCAACATGAGCGGCAAGGATGGAGTCCCATATGATAAAAAGGGATTTGTACTCGGTGGCTTATCAACCATTAGAGGGTTCGAAGCAGGAACCTCAGAGCGTTTTCCGAACGATACGGATCTTGGCAGCTCGATTGAAAATCCCTACTTACTCAAAAACCGCAGCCAGTTCTTTCTCATAAAGTCTGAACTGCGCTTTCCAATTTTTGGATCCGTGGGCGGAGCCTTTTTTTACGACGGGGGTTTAGTGAAGGTTGATCAAATCAAATTTAAAGATCCCTATCGAGATGCAGCTGGTTTTGGACTCCGCTACGCGACTCCGGTTGGCCCTGCCAATATTGAGTTTGCCTGGAAGCTCGACACAGATAAAGCGCGCGGCGAGAGCCCATTTCGATTGCATATTTCCATTGGTACATTTTAAAGTTCATGCTATCAAAGAGAGTGAAATCATCACTATCTATTACCCTTACTTGTGAGGAGTTCGATAAGCATGTCTTATAGTCACCACGACATCGACACCAAATGGCAAAAAAAATGGGCTGAGTCCAAAACCTTTCGCGCAGAGAACAAGTCCACTAAACCAAAATACTATGCCCTTGATATGTTTCCCTACCCCTCAGGTTCCGGGCTTCACGTCGGGCACTTGGCATCGTACACTCCCACCGACATCGTTTCTCGCTACAAGCGCGCAAAGGGTTTTAACGTTTTGCACCCGATGGGCTATGATGCCTTTGGCCTGCCTGCTGAGCAGTATGCCATTCAAACGGGCGTACACCCTGAGGTTACAACCCAAGCCGCCATTAAAAACTTCAGACGCGTGCTTCAGTCTTTTGGGTATAGCTTTGATTGGGATCGAGAAGTCTCCACCTGCGAGCCCTCGTTCTACAAATGGACTCAATTTATATTTTTGAAACTTTTTGAAAAAGGCCTCGCCTACCAAACCGAAGCTCCAGTGAATTGGTGCCCTGCACTCCGCACTGTCCTTGCCAACGATGAAGTGATCGATGGCAAAAGCGAACGCGGTGGTCATCCAGTCATCCGCAAGCCCATGAAACAGTGGATGCTTAGAATCACCGACTACGCCGAGCGCTTGCTTCAAGACTTGGATTTAGTCAATTGGCCAGAACGGACCAAAGAAGCTCAACGCAACTGGATTGGAAAAAGCGAAGGTGCGGAAATTCACTTTCGCCTTCAGGATCACAAAGAAACTCTCGAGGTTTTTACCACACGACCAGACACTTTGTTTGGTGTAACATTTATGGTTATTGCGCCAGAACATCCCCTCGCAGAAGCGATTGCCAGCCGTGACCAGCTTCGCAAGGTCCAAGAATACAAACAGGCGGTCGCATCGAGGAGCGAAATCGATCGTAAGGCCGCCACCGAAAAGACTGGAGTATTCACCGGCGCCTACGCCATCCACCCTTTCACTCAGCAAACAATTCCTATTTGGCTTTCCGATTATGTGCTGATGGATTATGGTTCTGGTGCCATCATGGCAGTCCCTGGTCACGATTCTCGTGACTTTGAGTTCGCCCAGGCCTTCAATCTGCCAGTTGTGCGTGTCCTTGAGGGCGGTGAGCTTCCCTTCGAAGGGGATGGCACATTAGTGGCCTCTGACTTTCTCAATGGCCTCGAAAAAACTTCCGCTATCTCTAAAGCTATCGCCAAACTCGAAGACCTCGGCATCGGTAAAAAGCGCGTTCAATACAAATTGCGAGACTGGCTTTTCAGCCGTCAACGTTACTGGGGCGAACCATTCCCACTTGTCCATTGCACCGACGGTGTGATTCGTGGAGTGCCAACCTCTGAACTTCCGGTGATTCTTCCAGAAGTGGCTGACTATCAGCCCACAGAAACTGGAGAGGCCCCTCTGGCGCGCTCCAAAGATTGGGTGCACTACCAGGGTGCTCTCGGGCAAGGTTTGCGTGAAACAGACACGATGCCAGGCTCTGCTGGCTCCAGCTGGTACTTCTTGCGCTACATTGATCCACACAATGATTCTGCGCCATTCAGTGATGAGGCCCAAAAGTATTGGATGCCCGTTGACTTCTATTTGGGAGGAGCCGAACACACAGTTGGGCACCTCTTGTACTCTCGCTTTTGGCACAAAGTTCTGTTTGATGCAGGTCTTGTTTCGTGCCCAGAGCCATTCCAAAAACTCGTTCACCAAGGTTTGATCCTTGGCCCCGATGGCGAGAAAATGTCGAAGTCTCGAGGTAATGTCATCAATCCTGATGATGTACGAGATCGGTTTGGGGCGGATGCCGCTCGTTGCTACATTTCCTTCATGGGACCTCTCGACAAAGATAAACCATGGGCTACTAATGGTATCGATGGTGTACGCCGCTTTTTGGAGCGCGTATGGCGTATGGTCTGCAATGATCAAGGTGAAGTCATCGCCACCGATGATGCACTTCCTGCCGATTTGGAAAAACTCCTTCACAAAACCATCAAAAAAGTTTCAGAAGACATTGAATCACTGAGCTTCAATACCGCCATCAGTGCCATGATGATTTTAGTGAACGAATTTTATAAGTTCGAAGCTAAACCTAAATCGGCCCTCAAAATTCTGGCTCAATTAGTGATGCCATTGGCTCCACACATCGCTGAAGAGATATGGGAGAAACTGGGTGGCGAAGGTTTTGTCTCTCTTGCTCCCTGGCCAACCTACAACCCAGAGTTAGTAACCGACGATATTGTGACAACAGCAGTACAAGTGCTCGGTAAAACCCGTGGCACGGTTGACCTGGCTCTCACCACCAGCGAAGCGGACGCGGTGAAAATGGCTCTTGAATTGGCAACCGTCAAATCGGCGGTTGGCGATAAAAAAGTCGACAAGGTGATTTACAAACCCGGTAAGATTTTGAACCTGATCGTTAAGTAACAAGGCGGTGCTCGATCGGAGCGGCTTGCTTGGAAT
>JBILOD010000614.1:0-2521 GCA_044374645.1 Pseudobdellovibrionaceae bacterium
CGCGGCGGTGATATCATTTTTCGACTTATTGTCGATAACCATCACTTCCTCATTAGTGCGAATCATTTTGGCGATATCGTCTAATGTAACATAACAACTTTGTTGAGTATCATAGAGCTTGCGGTTTTGGTAACGCTTGATGATTTTGACCTTTGGATTAGGTTTATTGACCATTAAGCTAAGACTTGTATCAGTTTGGTTAATCAAAGTGCCTCCCATCTTTCTGGCAGAAGGTTACCCTTCTTTTTTTAACCATATTGTGGGCTCAAACCCCCCGAAAAAAACGAACTACCCTTCGGCGCCTGAGCGTTTATTGACGAGGGAACCTACCGTTGCCGCCACAGCTTGTCAAGAAAGGCACCCAGAGGAAATAATGCTCTGCAAAACTTATGGGGTAAGGGGGTTGTGGCCGTTGTTTAGGCGCCTTAGTTGAAGAAAAAAAGATAAAAACTAGAAAAAAGTCCTAAAGAAAAAGACCAGACTTCCGATCAGTAGTTCACGTTAATCAAACCGCTTTGGTCGCAGAGGGTGATAATTGGAACGACGCAATGAAGAATCGAAAAATCGAACCTTTGAAGTACTATCGGTACTTGCCTGTTTCGTGATCATTTCAGGGATCTTGGTCTGGGGCTTTAGCATGCCAGAACTAGTATCGCTGGAACAGAGGATTAAAAGACATGCGCAAATTCTAGGGTATTCCTTGTGGCAAATTGAACTCAATAGAGCTGTTAGTTCTCAGCCGCCTGCCTCTGAAAAGGGTCGTGGCCTCGCAAGTTTAGAACCAGAAACAGGAGTCATTGGTCGCGATCCCTGGGGGAGGCCGTACTCTTATATCCTGAATTACGAAAGGCAGCTCCTTTTAGTCTGGTCCTATGGACCGAATGGCAAGGATGATAGCTCTGCTCACTCGGCCTCCTTTTATGGCGATGACCTGGGTTCGATTCTAGATCTCAAAATGAAACAGTAACTTAATTTCAAAAATATTTTCGTTTTGATTCAAGCTTCCTGTGCGTTCTTCCGATCTCTCTAGCATATGAAAAAGAAAACAACCCAAATCTCGAAATTAAGCCTACCAAAGGAATGTTGGGCTGTTTTTTTATCATTCAGTGTCGGATGCGCAGGAGCCGGAAAACAAGCCAGCGGAGACATTTATCACGAAGGATCTTTGAACGATCTAAACCGAGCACCGGCGCGCTTTTCGATGCCAAACAATGAAAAATCTCTCAGTGATGATGTGAAGCATCCGGCGAATGTGCGTTCGAATGCGGACTACTATTTCACGATGGGCGAGGCCTACTCACTGGAAGGAAATTCTCGAAAAGCGTTAGAATCCTACAAAACGGTTTTACTTTATGATCCAGAGTCGCCCACCGTCTATTTGCGACTTGCCGTAGAGTCTCTTAAACTTGGAATGACCTCAGAGTCCATTAACTATTGCGAAGCCGCCATTAAAATTGACGACAAACGAATAGACTCTCACATGCTGCTCGCTGGCCTCTACTCATCATTGAAAGCTTTCGATGGAGCCATTCGGGAGTATGAAAAAGTCATCTCTCTGGATGCAACCAATAGTGAAGCCACACTGTATTTAGGGGCGGTCTATGCTGAGAAAAAACAATATCGAAAAGCATTAGTTTATTTTAATCAGCTGGCACAAGATGAAGACTACAATAGTCGTCATTTAGCAGAATACTATCAAGGCCGACTGTATCAAGAAATGAAACAAGGACGTGAAGCGGAAGCTGCATACCGACGTTCGCTTGAAAAGAAACCCGATTTTTTTGATGCAGTCTTGGCGCTGGGAAATCTTTATGAGTTGCAGGGCAAAAAAGAAGAAGAGATCAATCTTTACATGAAATTTCAAAAAGAGAGCGGACCAAATGCCACTCTGGCAGAAGCCCTCGCTCAGAATTTCCTGTCGAAACAAGATTATGAACGAGCTTTAGAGCAGCTTTCGCTCCTCGAAGAATTAGGAGAAGATCTGCTATCTGTAAAAGTGAAAATAGCGCTTATCTTTGTAGAACAAAAAAAATATGAGCAGGCGGTTGCCAAGCTTGAAGAAACTTTAGCCATGGCTCCGGAATCCGATAAAGTTCGTTTCTACTTAGCGGCACTTTTTGAGGAATTAAAAGACTCAGAAAAAGCTCTTAAGTACTTTCAAGAGATCCCTTCGGATAGTAACTTCTTTAGCGAAAGCGTGATTCATGCGGCCTTTCTACTAAAGCAACAGGGGAAACTGAGTGCTGCCGCCGATGTTCTGGAGAAGGGCCTCGATCAAAAGCCTGAAAATCCTCAAATGTTTTCGCTCTATGGCGCCATTATGGATGCCAAAGGGGAATATGAAAAAGCATTAAAGCGTTTAGAACAAGGGATGGAGCGATTTCCTGAGCATGCTCAGTTGCTATTCTACTATGGTACCCTCAACGACAAAATAGGTAAAAAGGAGTTGATGGTGCAGACGATGAAGAAAGTTCTCGAGCTTGATCCAAAGCACACTCAGGCTATCAACTACCTCGCCTAT
>JBILOD010000615.1:0-2520 GCA_044374645.1 Pseudobdellovibrionaceae bacterium
GATGTCGTTTGGCGCGTTTTTATCACTTCCCTATCCGTAACAGCCAGCACGAGGGCCGGTAAAAAACCGGTGGCTTCCATCAAAGGCCCTTTACTCACGACTTGAATATTATTTTGAGTTCGCACCCACGAACTGATCTCATGATCTAGATCCCAAAGCTGACCCTTGACCTCGCTCTTGAATCGATTGAATGCTCGAGCAATCACTCGCTGATAGAAAACCAATTTCCAAACGGGTGTATCTGGATGGCGAGTCGTGTGTTTCCACATCCTAATTAGCTCTGCCAATGCCGAGAAGGCACTGCCATCAAAACTGAAAAGCACACGTCTATTCAAAATAGTGCCCAGCTCATAGGGATTTTGAGACTCGAGCAAATAGCGCAATAGAAACTGTTTTTCGGCGATAGAAATAGGACCTGCAATAGCCTCCAAAATCACCACTCGTTTTTTTGGGTCTGGCTCACGAATAAAAGGTAGCAGATTTGTCCACTCCTCTGAGTACTTTATTTGTTCGAGATTATTGAATAAATTCTCTTTATTTGTTTCAATGAGTGAATCACCCACCATGGGCTCATAAGTAAAGTGAGTTTCGCCTTCCACCATTCCCGATTTAGGCTTTTGAAGATCGCGTGTCAGAAACTCTTCCTTCGCAGAAAAACTCTCTCCACGGGTAATGCGAAAATAGTGACCAACAGGATCTTCAACCACTTTCAAATTAGTGCTTTCGCTGACATGATAAATCTTTCCATTCACCACAAATGATTCATGCACCTCGCCCAAAATCTGTGGCAAGGCTTCTTCAATCGACCAACGTTGCCAGGTAGAACGATATCTTTCTGCCCGCTGTGCCACATACATTCTTAGCATGATGGTGGCCGACATCTGAACCTGTTGCCGAAGGTTTTGGCGTGACTCAAAGGTCGATGGAACTGAGGAGAAAAATGGGCTCTGTTGCTTAAAGGTAAAGAATGAGTCCATCGATGAAGTTTCACGGTCTGCGGCTGGAGCACGAGTGGATAGCACTGCAATTAAAATTATCAAAAGTACTTGTCTCATCGCCAACCTCCAAAAACAAGCGGCACCGGTAAATGCCATGCTTACCTCTTAGTAATGCAATGCTTGGACTCATCTACCACTCGTCAATTTGAGCTCTTCGACTCAAACTGAGATTCCTCTGTTTTAGATTGAGACAGCGACGTGATTCGTAAGTTCTACAGACATTTTTCGCTCCCGCATTCCTGTTGTGGGACATGTTACCACACCCATTTAATGTTTACCTTATAAAGTAGATCATTGAGAAGGAGGACCCATGGAGGGCTGGAACAATCCATTGCGGAATCTCTAGCTCGCCTGGGTCCAACGGAGTCCTCACCGAAACGCACTCCCAGCAGTCATCAACCCCAGAAACAAATTGACCTCGCTGAAATACCGAACGATGAATTCAGCGATGCTATTCGCCTCGGCGAGAAGATCGTAACAAAGACCAAATTGCATGCGGGTCGCTATGTCGGTAACGATCTTTCGTGCACTAATTGCCACCTCCAAGGTGGAAAGAAAGATGGAGCTGCACCCTGGGTCGGCGTCTGGGGCGTGTTTCCGGAATATCGCAGCCGATCGGGCCGCGTGAACTCACTGGAAGACCGGGTGAACGATTGTTTTGAACGAAGCATGAACGGACACCGCCTACCCGCTGACAGTACTGAAATGATTGCGGTGCTTTCCTATATGCGGTGGCTCTCGAGCGGTGTAAGCACAGGAGACTCTATTCCCGGTCGCGGATTCAAAAAAATAAAGCCACCACAGACACCCGATTCTGCCGTCGGAAAACAACTTTATCTCAGCAAATGTTCTTCATGTCATGGAGATCAAGGCCAATACTAAGCAGACGGGACAGTGATCTTTCCGTCCCTGTGGGGTAAGAATTCCTTTAA
Organism: Pseudobdellovibrionaceae bacterium; assembly: GCA_044374645.1. Classification (GTDB taxonomy): domain Bacteria; phylum Bdellovibrionota; class Bdellovibrionia; order Bdellovibrionales; family Bdellovibrionaceae; genus CAUJGP01. The sequence continues at coordinate 1,931 of JBILOD010000615.1, forward strand.
CATTGGAGCGGGAATGGCAAGGCTCAATACCGCGGCGTCCTTTGTTCGCCATAATATGCCATTTGGTCAGGAATGTTCACTCACCGACCAAGAAGCTTTTGACATCGCAGCGTACTTTATCCAACAGCCACGACCAGACGTTAAGAAAAACATTTGGATGGCCAAAGGGTGGTAAACCTCAAGATGCCCGCTGCTAATACTATTTACTCAATGTCATTTTGCATCTATTGACCTCAAGGTTGAATCTGGAACGCTGACCTTCTCTCTTAACAAAGTCACTCACAGAAAAACCCTTTTCTTGGTAGTGGATGATTACATTGAGAGGATCTCCCTGCTGATCAACAATAAGCTGCAGTTCTGGATTCATAAACGTCGCTCTCTTGGCTGTGAGTCCCAACCTCCCCTCGGCCTGGACATACTCACGTCGGATGGCACGATGGGATTCAGTATAGCCACCATAGGCCTTAAGCAGCATTTCCGCGTCCTTAAACTTTCCGGTAGATTTGATAACCTGTAACTTTGCCCAAAGGTCACCGAGTGAGGATCTTATTTTCGCCATTGAGGAAATTCTTACCTTCGTAATATCACCA
>JBILOD010000122.1:0-8893 GCA_044374645.1 Pseudobdellovibrionaceae bacterium
GTCGATTGACCAATTTCATTCACTCTTGAAATTTCAGCCGAAGCTGTTTTCATTTGATAGTCCTTGATGGATTCTTCTGAGAGATCAAGAAGATCTTCTTTTGGATCACTCATTACGGGATAAAAAATAGTATCGATGTCAGAGACACCGGCCCCCTCCACGGTGAGCTTGGCCTTCCCTGAAACAAAGCTACCGTAGATCAGCAGTTCCGAATGGAGCGGATTAGCGTTGAGATCCCTGAAATGGGTTTCCACTAGCCCAGCGATGGCAGCGAGGGCCTTTCGAATCGAGGGCCCAAAATACCCTCCGACCGGAGTCTTCTCAAAGATGGTTTGCACTTGCTCGATATAAATATCAAATGCCTCTTCATGTAATTTTCCATTTTGAATGGCCAAACTAATGATATGTTCCGGGGGATAGAGGGCGCGAAGTATCGCATCGAAGGCTCTTTTGGGGCCGAGAGTGAGCCACGCCTTTTTCCATATTCTCGCAAGAGAGTCCGGAAGTGGGCTGCTGTACTTTTTGACCGAGGCGTAATGAAGGGCAATGTACTGATGAATCTGAGTCTTAAGGTCTGGTGGAAGTTGATTCAGAACAGGATAGAGGGCATCCAGGAGCCATCCCCCTTCGTCACCATAAACTTGAACGTGTTCCAGAAACTGCATCCATGCTTTTTCGTCGTTCAAAAGCATTTTTAGGAGATGGATCTTAGGGTCTTGTGCAAAGGAAACATTGTCTTGTTTCAGAGTCTCCAAATAGGTTTTTTTCTTTTGTGGGTCTAACTGAATGATCTTTTCCACAGCCCTAAGAGATTCAAGGTCAGAAGCCGGTTGAAAAACCCAATCCCACAATTTATCTTTATGCGTTTTAAAATCCTCGATGAGTTTATACTCTGAAGGCAGAATCGCCGTTTCACAGGTCGGAGGGACCCCGGCTTGCACTGAGTTTCGCCCCATCGGAACCACAATCAGTATCAATGCCAAGATCAAACGAGTCATAACGGCGAAAGCTCCTTCTTCTCACAAACACCCGAAGTGGAAGTCTCGAATGTTAGCCCGAGTTCGGTTTGTTTCCGAATCGGGCTTCAATCTCTTAGGTAGGGTAACTATTTCTTCTTCATGGCCGCAAGACACTGATTCAATTTCTCTTCGGCATCCGGAGGGGTCACTTCAGATCGAGCCTTATTAAACTTCTTCTCAAGGCCTTTAAGGCGCGCCAGTAGTGGTAATTTAAGGGAGGAGAATTCCTTGGGAACACCAGGCTGGCTAGCAATCTCCACAAGGCGTTTAATGGCTGGAACGGAGCCATTAGCACTTGTCGCTTGTTTTAGGAGGGCCAACGAGGCCAAACTACCAAAGACGATTGAGTCAGTGAGAACCACTGTCGCATGGTCTGTGTATTCAGTGGCCATGCCAACAAAATCAATTGGAGTACCCAACATCCAATAAGCTGCGAGTCCACCAACAAAGCTTAATGCAGCGTAGTGCGACGTTCGGCGGTAGGTGCGCAAGGCCAATGCCTTTTCAGCATTCCCTCTGTCTGCCCAGTCATCGTTGCGATTTTCAGGTGGATTCACGATATTCTCTAAGAATACATCATCGGCAACTTCTGTTTTAAGATCGCCGATCGACAAAATAATTCGTTGATAGGCAATCGTCATTTCCTGAAGTAAGAGGTCGCGAATCATTAACTGAGTCACTCGCCACTGTTTTTGCATCTCCAAAGCTGGAGTTACTCCTGTATTCAAAATCGCGAGTTGCTCATCAAAGGTACGCACTTTCTCCGCATCCTGGGGCAAAAATACATCAATGAACATGTGTTTGAACTCTTTCATGGCACGACCCAGAAAGGTCGCAAATACCGGGGCTTTGAGTTCCTCAGGATGAAGCTCATCTTCACCATGCTGGCGCACTACCGTCATGTAGATCTGACCGAGTGAGCCGATGAGATCAGGTAAGACCTCTCTCTTCTCGTCTTTCGTCATTGAGGGATCGACCACGATCGCCTCAAGTAACTCCAAACCTGTTTGGAATCGCTCTGCGATCTGAGCGGCCAACTCAATCGTCATTGCCTGGCCTGCGGCTGCGTCAAGTTGATCTAAATCTTTACCAACAAAGCCCGCTTTCGCATTTTCTAAACTGTAGACTACCAGTCCCACCTGCTTTTTGAATTCTGCAGCTTTGGGGCCTGCGTGAGCCATGGTCATGCCCACGAAGAGTATTGCGAGAGTTGTCAGAGTCCATCTTTTGAGTGTCAGTTGTATAAACTTCATAAGTTTATCCTTTCTCAATAATTTTCGGTGATGATCGTCCATTAAGGACGAACCATCTTACCACTTCGGTAGTGCCAAAATTGATCCCAGAGGCCTGGTTTGGAATTCGGTGCCTTGAGCGGGATCTGCAGCGCTTCACTGTACGCACTGGCATCGGTCACTTCTTTTTGCTCATCCGGCCCTTCTGCACTCTCATCAAGACCACTCTTATAAATTCGGTCAAATCCTGGTTGAGCGACTTTTATTTCGAGTAAATAGTCTTTATTAGGATCGAGAGAGACCTCGGTCCCGAACCACTTGATGAGATTATCGAAAGGAACAGCCAGACGATACAGGTGATCGATTCCGTTTTCGCCCTTCAGGGAAATCTGCAACCATTCGGCTTCAGGACTGGCATTATTAATATTGAATGGTGGTGTTTTAGTCACTCGAACCGGAGTGTCGCCATCCATCCAGATTAAACGCATCCAGAAACGAGTGTTCTCCCAGAATTTTTTCGAGATCCCACCTTTCTTGCGCGCCTCGGGATTGTCTTTAATTTCAGCAGGATCAACCCCAAAAATTCGGCTCAAGTTTGAACGATCCAAAACCTGTCCTCGCGCCGGGTTGATGAGAATCAAGTTCTTTGGACGCCCATCCTCATCTTCACCGTCGAAAGGCAACAAATTGCCATTTTCGTCTCTTGGAATCTGCAACGGATTTGGAGCCGGTTGCAGAATTCGCTCAAGGGGTTTAATATTGAGAGTGATATTGATGTCTCTGAACTCACAACTTTGCACTCTCGGTTCTGGAGTGACCTCATATCGGTTCCAATTTTCAGTGCGGCCTGGTAGCAAATTCTTGATTTCCAAATCAGGCTCAATCGTTCGGCCCGGATTTTTGTTCAAGGTGACTTTAACGCCCTCAAGTTCGCCGTAAAGCAAATCGAATTTATTTGGGAGCTGATCATCATACATCGGATGGCTTGGATTCCAATCGTTGGGTGTTACGTAACGAGTCTGCACCGTAGCTGTTTTTTGCTCCGGACAGGACTGCTGGCCATAGTCATCGACATACCAAGTGCACCAGGTATAGCGTTCTTTCATACAACTGTAAGCGATACCATCAACATCATCTTCTACTTCTTCCGTGGACTTATCAACCTCTTTATAGTCGGTCCACTGCGCGCACCCGTCGGGCCCTGATGATCCTTCCGTGTACACGAATCGATCTTCGATGTAGCGAAGTCCACCCGCTGCCGGGAACCGGGAGTCAGACGTTCTGGCAGGAGAGTATCCCCATTTTTTGCTGTCTCTGGCCTTTTGTTTTTGTTCGCTTTTGGATTCGCCGCGCCCCTTTGGTTGTGCGGGCTTGTTATTTCCAGTGACCGGTGGAGGACTATAGGTTCGTTCCTTATGTTTTGGTGAGGCTGCCTTTGGAGCAGGAGCTCTCGATGTAGAGTTGCCGCCAGAGCTGCTTGGAACAACAGGGGCGACCTCCACTTTTGGAGGTGGAGGTGGAGGTGGTTCTTTAAAAACCGCACAGGTTTTTTTCATCGTAATTACCCGACGCTGGACTTTTTCTTTGCGTTTCATGCGATAACATGTGGTTTGATAAGTTTCTCGTTGACCGCCTTCATGCCCAAAACGACCAGCACAGTTTTCATAACCGCCTGTTTTTCGCTTATAAACCCAATGTTCTGTAAGGCTAAAAGGGATTCGATCGGTCCACCCTTCAGATGTCAACAGCTTCTTCTGGGCTTCCTCTTTGTGACCATTACCAATCAAAGTAAAGTTGTCATCAATCTTATCCTGCGGATGTTGGATGGGCCCACGTTGGTGGACCGCCGTTCCCGAACCACACGTCAGAGAGAGAGGCTCTGCTAGATAGCTTCGCTCTCTGGGAATAGTACTACATTTGCCTTGCACCGGCGAAGGTGACTCAGGCTGGCTATAGGGAAGAGGTCGTCGGTCATCGAGCTTAGCCTCCTCTCCACTGCAAGAATAGGGATAGCTGCAATTCGCATGAACCATCGAGCTATCCACTTGGATCAGTGCGAATCCTTGAATTTGCCAGAGCAAAATCAGCGTCGCAATTAAGGTTAATTTGATTTTCACAACACACCTCATTTAAGAGAGCGCGAACTTCGCGCTGTCATTCAAATTTGATTTTCATCGAGCTTTTCAAAATCTAACTATCAAAACAGACTTAATCCATCGAAATGGAAGGCTCTCAATGAGGGCCTTCCATTCAATCAGACGAAATTAAATACCTTCAGTGACAGTACTTTCAGTCGCATCGCCGTCTTGAGCTTGTGCATTCAATGAGGCATCAATCATCTGACGGAGATTACGAGCCTTCTGCGCACGGCTCACTTCAAACTTGGTGTATTGATCGATAAGAGCATTAAACTGAGTCAAGAAATTGCCGCCACCAGTGCGTTGACCACCAAGAATTCCAAGACTTGGTCCGCCAGCAGGGGCTCCAGCTTGCATACCGCAACGAAGTGTTCCAGAAACCTGGAATTTCAAACTGCGCTCAGCTTCGGGCACGCTCGCCAACAATTGATTGCCTCGGTCTGCTAAAGCAGCTCGTTCGTTTGTTGTGAGAGACTTGTCGCTATCACACATTGTTTTGATAGAAACGATCTTTTGATCGTCGGTACCCAGGAATCGCTTGTTGTGGTAATTAACAAGGGCCGCATAGTCACCCTGGCTCAGCATAAGCTCTTCGCGAATATCAGCTAGAACCAAACGCATTACTGCCAGTAGGGCTTCGACCGTTGGCATTTGTCCGCTTAGGCTTAGGAACATTGAGCTTGTACGAGCCATAATTCCGGTGTCGTCAGAGTTATAAGCATCGTCGCGTTGTTGATCATTAAGGATGACAGGTTTGTTACCCATGATTTCTTCATGTTTAGCGATATCGGCAGTCACCCAATCATATCCGGCTTTCAGTTTGCCCAAGATAGACTCTGAGCTAGACATATCTGCTTTCGCTTTTGCACGTTTCTCCGTCGATTCTTTAGAAAGCACTGGAGTGGTGTTGCGATCATACATTTCTACAAACTGACGAGCATTTTCAAATGCAGCCATGATGTCAGTATCTGTTTGTGCCGTCTGAGAAACTACTGAGTTAAGAGCCGTCTTCACAGGTGTTAATGCCTCCGCACTAAACCAGTCTCTGTAGTTCAAATAGTTGTCACGAGGATAGTCCGTCACATTGATTGCACCAATCTGCAATCCGTATTTTTTACGAAGATAAGAACGCAAGAAGAAATACTTCTCAATCTGCTTATAAAGAGTGGCAGTTGCATTTTTATCGTTTTCGTTACGGATATTAAGAAACTTATCAACACCCACGAGCTGGATGTATTTTTTAACGCCATTAACCGTCAAGTCAGCCAAAAACTGCTGCTTATCTTTGGTTGACTTACTGATTGTAGAGAGTGTTTCAACCTCGAGGAGAGCAGCTTGAACTTCATCGGGCGTCATCGATGGAAACTTCGAAAGATCGGGAGATAAAGCGTTTCCGCCCACGGCTGCCACTGATCCCTTATGGCTCACTTTTGGAAATGCCAGTGCTTCCAATTGGCCAGCAATTTCACTGGCGTGATCAACAAAAGGCTTCAGTGCTTGAGTGATATCGATCAGACTTCCTGGGCCTGCGTCAAGACTATGCCCAGCCACATCCATTTTATAGGAGGGTAGAGTTTGCATGCTAATGATTGACGACTGTTCCACTTCCAAACGGATACGAGCGATGATAGCATTAATGTCATTCGACATCACTAAAAACTGATCTAGAGTTACATCATTCGAAATTTGTGATTTTTGGCTTAATGCAGTAAATGCCTTTTGTTTTTCAATTAATTCTTTGATGGCATCACTAATACGATTACCGACATCCAAGAGATACTGTCGGTCTTCTTTTTGAGTAATCGCTTTTTGTTCAAGCATTTTATTCATGACTTCAGTGTATTGAGTAATTCCATACTCCCCAGGATTAAGAAATCCCGTCGTACCACTACCAACCCCGCCAACAATCGTCATGTTGGGATTAACTGGGGCAGTCTGTGCCATCGCAAATTGCGGGGCCGATTGAAAAGCCAAGATTGAGGCCATAGAAATATATAGAACCTTCTTCATTTTAGGTGCTCCTTTTTTTGTTTTGGTAAATAAATAAAACCTATCGATTTACGTATTTGCCAAAATCGTGCCCTTCAAAAAGTGAGACTTATTTTTCAGAAAAACCAAAGGATCTCAGCACCTATTCAAAATCCAGCCATTCTCCGTACTGTCAAAATTCTTTACATTACGCGCTTTTCCGCTGGGCCAGTCCCCCTATCCGGATTTAAGCGGGGTGCGGCCATTTGTAAAAGAATTGGTTAGTGTTTATGGATAGATTATTTAAATAGCCACACCATTGAAACCGTTCCATTTGAAACCGAAAATCAACTTGAGACGTCAACGATAACATTGACATATCGGATGGAATTCTACCAGTTTTTGAATGGAACAGATAAACTTCAATAGTTTAGGTAGGTTTTTATTGCCTTTAATGGTAGAAGTGAGGTCGGCTACTTTTGCAAGTAGACTTAGAGACCAGCCATTGATGGCTAGTCTCTTTCTGATTTTACTTTATCATCAAACCTCTGCTACCGGAGCAATGATTAGGGATAATATCTTCACTTAGAGGAACGCCATGGGATTCGGTCTGAATCGAAATACAATTGACTCTCCGACTCTAAGAAAAAGTCCTGCAACCCAATAGATCTTAAGTGTTTGGTTTCAAATTCTGAGTCAGAAATAATTGTTAACTGTTTTTTTGGAAAAATTTTGGAAAACCATGCAAACTCAAGGGGTGTACCATTTCCGGCCTTGACTTCGAACATCTCTTCTTGAGAAGTCACAAAATCAATCTCGTGGGAATCTGAGTTCCAATACATCAATTCCGTTGAATACAAATCATAAACTGTTTTTGTTTTCTTCTGCTGAAGAGCCAACTGCTGGCGTCGCCACAGTTCCTGGGCAACCACCCACTCATAGAGGGCGCCTCTTTGTTGGACAGAAAAATTCTGCAATTCATGAACATAACGGGGGGCTCTGGGGTGAAAAACCCATGCTGTGGCGAGATTGATAAATGAAAATTTACTTGGTTTGCGGGCCATAGCGGTTTTTTTACTATGATCCCATTGCATCATGGGCAACAAACAAAGTAGGTCACGCAATCTCTCCACGTAGTCCAGAGCAGCCGAATTATTTGCGAGTCCGGCTTCTTTCGCCAATTTTGTATAACTCACTGGCGAAGGGGCAAACTCATATATCTTTCTTAACAAATTGAGGACGAATATTCTATTTCGCCCAGATTGAGCGATATCACCCAAAATCCAATCGGTGATAAGGGAAACAAAGGATTCCTCGATTTTTTCCGAGCGGTGGATTTGTTCGATCGCCAGAGGGGATCCACCGGAAAGTATATAAACCCAAAGTGCATCATTATTGAAGGTACCCATCTCCGGACCAACTTGATACCAATACTCTTTAAACGAAATAGGCAAAAATAAATATTCAGACATCGCCAAATCACCTTTGCGACCCGGCAGCCTTTCCGTTCCACGAAGCAAGTCGGCCGCGTTTGAGCCTGTGGTAACAATTAAAATATCACGTAAATGACCGCTATCGATCAAACGTTTGAATACTCTCTCCCAATTCTTAATTTGAGATATTTCATCAATAAAAATCCGTTTCACTTTAGCTCGTGAGGAAAAACTAGCTTCAAGCTCTAAAAGCTTTTGCTCAAACTCATCATGGGAGTAAATTCCATCACCATTTAAAAAAAAGGCGCTCCCCCGACCAAAAGTTTCAAGGGTTAACAGGAGCTGCATTTCGAGCCACGTACTCTTGCCACTTTGGCGCGGACCACGAATCGTTATCAATCCCGCTTTATCCGGTAACTCATCTAAACCAAATTCCCAGCGAAATTGAAACCGCCGACTTTCATACTCTCTAATCTTGGGCCAAAGATCATCGCGATCTAGTGGTCCGGTCACAAAAAATCGATTTCTCTCATCAACATTCATAATTGTGACCATATCACAATTATGAATTGTGAGCAAGCACTACAAGACAAACATCCCGACCTTGTATTGATACATGGCCATCCGGACCAACCTCCAGGTCGTATCCCACAATAAACAGAAAAGGAGCCTTTCGGCCCCTCTTCTGTTTCACTCATACTTCAATATTCACCGAATACTAGACGTAGAATTTTCGTTTTGTCTTGGCCATATTCCGCAATGGATTGTGGGGTTTCAAACGAGCACCTTTAGAAAGCGCATAGGCTTCGAGCTGATCGACAATGTACTCTGTTCCGATCGTGTCTGCATATTTTAACAGACCGCCACGGAATGGAGGAAAGCCAGTTCCCATGATCATCGCCAAATCCACTTCATGAGGCGTTTCTACGATGCGATCTTCAAGAAGAGCCAACGAACATTCATTGATCATCATAAAGATACCGCGCTCAATGCATTCTTTGGTCGTCAGAGGATTTGTTGCTGTTTTCAATCCCAGTTCGGTATAGACGGTTTGATCCACCTCACCGCGCTCGCCTTTTTCATTGTAAGTGTAGAAACCCTTA
>JBILOD010000123.1:0-8890 GCA_044374645.1 Pseudobdellovibrionaceae bacterium
ACAAAATCAATTTCATAGTGACCGTCAGCCCAATAGAAAGGTTCGAATCTACTAGAAATCAAAAGTCGACTTTCAACTGCGTAGCAGAGATTAGGCTTGCCGCAGCTACGATCCCAAACAGTAGACTGTGAATTCCTCGAATCGCCACATTCACTGACGCCCAGGATGAAGGTATCTGCCTAATTCCACACAGTTGCGGGATTTTTTTGTTGGCAATAAACAAATTCTATTTGGCCCGCCATTGCTTGTACTAGGCTCCATGAATTGGAAACTCGGTCGATTCCTTTTTTATGGCCTCTTGGTCACTGCCCTCTCCATCCACGGAGCGGAAAGTGGCGTTGTCGTCTATAAAATCGACACTTTTGAAAAGAGCGCCAGTCTTCTACTCGTTGATCAAGAGGTCCGCGTCGCCATTCCCGCCCACCGGCGCAAAGGACGAAGACAAATTACTCTTCGCCGGACTCCCAATTCTATCTTGGGTCAGGAGAGCAATTCCCTCCTCGATATCGCAGGGACTTTGAAACTTCCAATGGAGTTTGAAGCCGTCGTAGACTTCGAACGTCATCTGGCGGACTTTGCTTTACTGAAACCACAGTCATCGGATCAAAACCCTCTTCCACTTCTCGCCAGTTTAGCTACACCCCCCTTAGAGAGCCCATTGAAAGCAAAATTCATTGCTTCGTACTTTATGCCAGCGGAGGCTACAGCAGGAGATGCGATCCGCTGGAATAGGATCAATGGATTTTCTCAGCAGAGACATCCGCCGAGGGCACTGAGCTTTGGATCACTGATGGAACTTCCACTGGAACAGTCCTATTGAAAGACATTGAGCCTGGAGCGAGCTCCGGCACTCCCCAAAATTTAATTAAACTGGGCGAGAAATATGTTTTTCAGGCTAAAACCTCGGCGAACGGTAATGAAGTTTGGATCACCGATGGCACTGCCCTTGGCACAGGCCTCATCAAAGACATTGCACCGGGAGCTACTTCAGCATGTGTTTTTGGCCTAGGAAGCGTGGTGGGAGGAAGGGTCATATTTCCTGCCGATGACGGGGTCCATGGAAAAGAGCTTTGGAGCACCGATGGAACCCCCTCGGGCACCACAATGCTCAATGATATCAACCCTGGCTCTGGCTCAGGATTCATCCAATTAAAATCGACATCCCCAAACTCTGCGTTCGCCTTATTTATTGGTACTAATGCCGCCAATGGGAGCGAGTTGTGGTACACGGATGGTACAGCTGCTGGAACACATATGTTACCTGAATTCGTGAATGGACCAGGAGGGACCACCTTGGGTTCATTCAATGCTATCCTCAGTGGGGGCTGGATTTTTACGGCCACCGACACAACACATGGTTCAGAACTTTGGTTCACTGACGGACAAACTTTAACCTTACTCGACGATATTTACTCTGGCACGACTGGATCAAATATAACGTCATTCGAACGGACTTCAGGCAATGGGCTTTACTTTTTTATTGCGGATTCAGACCGCCTGGAGGGAACAGCACTTTGGGTAACAGATGGAACTATTGCTGAACCAAAGCTTATCAAGGATATCAATGAAACATCCACTACATTAGAAAACTTTGCTGTACTTCATACTACAAGTAATAAAATCGTATTCACTGCCAACGATGGAGTGCATGGCACAGAACTATGGATCTCCGATGGGACCTCCGAGGGAACACATTTAGTGATAGACTCTGTCCCAGGTCCTACTTCGATGGCCAGTGGTGGTTTTAGCCAATTTGAGGATGTCTCTGGTGCCATTTTTTATAAGTTCTACTCTCCGATGGAAGGTGAAGAGCTCGGTGTTGTCTATTAAAAACCAACCGATGATTTGCTAGCTTGGCTTTCATTTCTGAATGTTTGGCCCGAATTGTGAAATAGTCTCAGTTTAGAGAGAGGTTTCACTTATGAAAGCAATTATCGTGACATCGGAAATTACTTTTGTACCGAACAATTACCATACCCTTATAATGGGACTTCCAGAAATTCCAGAGGTTTACGGGCTGATGGTGATTCGGAATCGAAGTTGGTCTCTTTTGAGCCAAGGTCTTGGTGGCATGCTGACCAATGCGGCGCCGGCCCTAGGTTGGCAAATTGTCAAAAACTTCTTCACCCCCACCACCCTCTTGCGCAAACGCCGCTATGAACAACAAGGTAAGAAGTTTTGGCTGATCGATGATATTAATTCTGAGAAAACGCTCGAAATTCTTCGCCGCGAAAAAATTGACCTAATTATAAATGCTCGAACACGATCCATTTTTCGGGCTCCTGTCTTGGAGACCCCTCGCTTAGGTTGCGTGAACATTCATCACGGACTTCTTCCCGAACAACGAGGATTGATGTGTGACTTCTGGGCCCATGCGGAACGACTTCCCTCTGGATTTAGCCTCCATGAAATGACTCGAAAGATTGATGATGGAAGTGTCCTTCGTCGTGTGGAAGTTCCTCGCAGCAAAAGCAGTTACCTTGAGTATCTAGAGCGAGCGAGTCTCTTAGAGCTTGCCATGATTCGTGATTTTCTTCGTGAAGTTCGCGAGACCGGTCAGTGGCGTGGTGCTGACAATCACCTCGCAATCCCCTTTCGCTACCGCAAGAACCCAACTTTGAATGACTTCTATGAATTCAAGAAATCAGGAATCACAATATGACCAAAATTCTGTTTCTCCATGGTAATGCTGGCACTCACCGAGATGCCACCCCTCTGCGTGAACACCTCACCACCAAGGGAATCACCCTTGATGATTTTTCTGCGCCAGATCTCTATCAACCGATTGCTCTACATCAATTGCTGGCGGGCAAAGATTGGACCGTGGTGGCTCACAGTTGGGGATGCTATCGCCTGCTCCAGCAGATTCCTGAAATTGAACATCATCTCAAAAAAATAATTTTGGTTAATCCTTACCTACAAACTGAAAAGCCCCTGTCGATGGCCGCACGAACCGCTTTGAGTGTTCCGCTGGTAGGTGTACATCTATTGAAATCCAATCATCACAAACAAAAAGATCAATTTCTCAGGAACATGCTGGCCCCGGCCAATCTCGATCAAGTTCCCTATGCGTCCGAACTGCAAAAGCAATTGAATGCATCGGAGCTTTGGATTTTGGCAGCGCAAAATAAAATCAAACAACAGCAAGAGCCTCTGAATAAGGAAGATGACATTGACATTCCAACGGTCGCACTCATCGGGGAACAAGATCAAGTTTGCAACAACGAACTCCAAGTCACTGTCCTGAAGGAGCTCATTCCCAATGTCACTGTCAAAACTTTCACGGCTGCCGGTCACGGTATGATTTGGACCCATCTTGAAGAAATTTCGAAGGAGCTTTCTATATGAAACACACATCTATTGGATATCACCAGGGCATCAATGAACTCAATAACGTCGTGGCTTATATGGATCAACACTTGCGTGACTTTCCGGATCGGATCGCTCTCCGTTGGGCCAAACGTGAGAGTCTTGCAAAGTGGGATGGCAACCCCAACTCGCCCATAGAACATGATCAAATCACCTACCGAGATTTCAGTAGCCGCATCAATCGATTCGCTACAGGTCTTCTCAAAATTGGGATTAAACCTGGCGACCGCGTTATTATCTTTTTGCCGATGAGTCTTGATATGTACACGGCCATGTTTGCTGTACAGCGCATTGGTGCCATCTCTGTTTTTCTGGATAGCTGGGCGCGACGCAGTCACCTTGGTGCCTCTGCGGACTGTGTGAGTCCAAAGGCCATGATCAGTTTCGAACAGGCTTTTGCTTTGGTCGATGAAGTGGACGAATTTAAAAACATGCCGATCCGAGTGCTTTATGGCCCTGGCCAGCGTGGCACCCACGCGTTTCATTCTCTTTTAGAAACAGCTGAAGCTTCAATGGCTCCGGTGGAGAGTGAATCCACCGCTCTGATCACGTTTACCACTGGAAGTACGGGTACTCCCAAAGGGGCGAACCGCACCCATCGCTTTTTGTCGGCCCAACATTTGGCCCTCGCTAAGGTGATTCCTTATGTACCGAGTGATATTGACATGCCCGCCTTCCCAATCTTTTCACTGAACAACTTGGCTTCGGGAGTCACAACGATCCTTCCTGCCTTGGACCTCGCAGCGCCCTCCGAACGAGATTCAGCTTTGCTGGCATGCCAGATTTTGCAAGAAAAAATCAATTGCACCACACTCTCGCCATCAATGCTCGTGGGCCTCAGTCGATTTTGTTTACAACACCAGATCCAACTCACTGGCCTCCGTCGAGTCGTGACAGGTGGCGCTCCGATTAGCCAGGATGACGTGGAGAATTTTTACCGAATTGCTCCACAAACGGAACTGTGGGTTCTCTATGGTTCTACTGAAGCCGAACCCATGGCCCACATTGAAGGTCGCGAAATGATCCGATATAAAGTCAACCCAGATCAGGTTGATGAAGGTGTGAATGTTGGTGAGATTTCTGAAGACATCGACTATCGATTTATTAAACTGATTAAAGGACCCATTGAACTGGACCAAACACCTTGGAGCGAGATTGAAGTGGCGACGGGCCAAGTGGGTGAGTTTATTTGTACCGGTGATCACGTCTGTCGCGAGTACTACAATAACCCCGAAGCTTTTAAAACCACTAAAATCATGGATGAGCAAGGACGAGTTTGGCACCGGACCGGTGACTTGGCTTACCTCGACGGCCACAAGAATCTTTGGCTGGTTGGCCGCGTGAACAACGCCATAGTTCGAGCCGGCCAGTATTACTTCCCGGTGAAAGCCGAAGTCCTGATGAAGAAACTCGATTTTGTTTATCGATGCGGTTTCTTCGGAAGAGCTGATAGTGAATTGGGCGAAAAAACGGTGGCCGCCATTGAAATCCATAGCAATCTCGACGTGAACACCTTTGATTTTGCTGCCGCCAAAGTGCGAGTGCAAAAACTTTTTGCCGACCAAAATATTCCCATCGACGAAGTCCATTTTGTCACAAAAGTTCCTATGGACCCACGACATCACTCCAAAGTAGAATACCATCAGCTTCGCGAGATGCTCGCTCATAACCCAGAGGTGATTCTTGGATAAGCCTTCTTCTTCCAACAATAGGCGACCCTCCATGGGACCCAGTCCGACATCGTCTCGTAGACCGACCGGGCCTCGCTCTCGTCGATCATCTCAGCGCTCATCTTCATCTTCATCTTCATCTTCAAGTGGAGCTGTGGGCCCACGAACTAGGACCGATCGAACTGTGACCCAGCGAAGAGACCAATCTCGGCCCGGCCATCCAGCTAAGCCTAAGTTAGGCTTAAGCATGCGCTGGTTGATCTTCATGAAGGAACGCTTTTCCCCTGCGACCTATCTCCCCATGATTGCCCTTTTTGTAACCATGAATGGAGTTTTTGGAACCATGATCAGTGGCACTCCTTGGATCGGCCCCAAACTCGCTTTGGTGATTCCCCTGATTTTGAGCTTCTTCTTTCGCATGCGCCTCTTTGATGAGATTAAGGATTATCAAACAGACATTAAAGTGAATCCGGGGCGCCCCTTGCCACGCGGACTCTTGCGCATCAATCAAGTGAAAAAGATGATTGTCGCGTTGATCCTTCTGGAGTTGGGACTCACCGGGGTGCTGGTCTCTGTCATCGCGGGTTCTGAATTGAACGCTACTGCTTTATTGGAGGCCGTCTCAGTGAGTGCGGCCTATGTGACGGCACTCAGCTTCAGTTTGCTTATGTACAACGAGTTTTTTCTATCGGATCTCCTTCGCCATCGCCTCACCACCTATGCGGTGTCACACACTTTTGCCAGTGTACTCCTCGGGGCCCTCACGGGAATGGCCTTGACGGGATTACCCACAAAGTCCGTTTCATTCGCTTTGCCCGCTTTCTTGTTTTTGACCAACTGGCCCCTCTTTAACCTTTTCGAGTTTGCACGAAAATCCTTCGCACCATCAGAAGAACGAGAGGCCGTTCCGAGCTACTCTAAAAATTTTGGAGTGCCGGGCGCATGGGCCTTGTCGGCCTCGCAGATTCTCCTCGCCAACGCGACTCTTTACCTCGCCACAGGTTTGACGAATCGGTACCTCGTAGGTACCACTGCTGTCTTTCTTTTCGTGAGTTGCTACTACCTTCTGGCCCGCAGCGAGCGTTCCGCCAATGTCTTTCGCCTCCTGACCAGTGTGGTTTTGTTGGCCTCCGAACTCTCTATTATCTTCTGGTGGAGGTAAACAATGTTTGTAATAAAGAAATCGATTCCTACTTTCGCGAAACAACAAGCCGGTGGAAAAGGGTATAATCTCTATCGTTTAACTCAGGCAGGTGTCCCTGTACCCGAGTGGTTTGTTATTGGCCGAGATCATTTTCAAACCTTCCTACAAAATGAGACCGTATCCCCTACGCTGACCGATATTCTTGAAAAATTCGAGCGGGGCGTTTTGACGGGCGATCAAACTGAATCTCAAATCCAAGAGCTCTTTCTACAGCAACCGCTACCGAGTGAAGTGCTCGAAAATCTCGAGAAAACCCTCGTCAGCGAAGGTCTTCAAGACGGATGCGTTTCCGTGCGGTCTTCAGCCGCCGACGAAGACAGCTTGAGCCACTCCTTTGCGGGTCAGCTCTCGAGCTTTTTGTATATTGAAACTATAGAAGACATCATTCGTTCCATAAAACTGTGTTGGGCTTCTGGTTACACAGCCCGTGGCATTGCCTACCGCCAAGAAAATAAATTGAATTTACATAAGATCCAGGTCGCCGTGGTGATCCAAAAAATGATCGATCCCGAAAAGTCCGGCGTCCTATTCACCTGTGATCCTGTAAAACAATCTCTAGATGCTTATGTGGTGTCCTCCGTCTATGGCGTGGGTGAGGGGCTGGTGAGTGGACTCCTCGATGCGGACACTTTCTGGTTGTCACCAACAACGGGCAAACTACTTTCGTCATCGATTGTCCCTAAAAAAGAAAAGCTCTCGACTCGTCCTGGCCAAGGGACGATTAAATTGGATGTGCCAGAAACAGCACAAGAGGTCCCGAGTTTGAACGACGCGGAACTGAATCAACTGTTTCAATGGGCTCAAAAAATCCATACCACTTGGAATCGTCCACAAGACATCGAGTGGGCCATCAGCAATGGTCAGGTTTACCTTCTTCAAACCCGCCCGGTCACCAATTTGGAAAACCATTTGGTCGGGTATCCGAACCTATGGGACAACTCAAACATCGTGGAATCCTATGGCGGAGTTACATCTCCATTGAGTTTTAGTTTTGCGCTCCGTAATTACCGAGCCGTTTATATTCAATTCTGTGAAGTCTTAGGCGTGCCGAGCGAGATCATTAAAGACATGGAAAGTTACTTGGGTTTCATGCTTGGACATTTACGTGGTCGAGTTTATTACAATCTTTTTAACTGGTACAAACTCGTGGGAGTTCTTCCCGGTTTTCAAAACAATCGCGAATTCATGGAAACAATGATGGGAGTGAGTGAGGCGCTCAGTCCCGAAATCGCGGATCGAATACAGCCTCACCCGTCCTGGAACACCCCTCTTGGGCGCTGGCGCAAATTCATCACCGGCGTGAATTTCTTGATTTATCACGTGCGAATTCAAACAATTGTGGATGAGTTTTTGACCCGCTTTCATCGAGACTACGATCACTATCGAAA
This sequence comes from Pseudobdellovibrionaceae bacterium, assembly GCA_044374645.1. Classification (GTDB taxonomy): domain Bacteria; phylum Bdellovibrionota; class Bdellovibrionia; order Bdellovibrionales; family Bdellovibrionaceae; genus CAUJGP01. Next base: position 7,632 of record JBILOD010000123.1, read on the forward strand.
AATGCCTTTTTCTCAACAACGAGGCGATCAGCTCTTGCAGATCTATCTTGAAATTGAACGCAACATGCTCGGTCAGTGGAAAGCACCCATTATTAATGACTTTTTGTGCATGGTCCACTTCGGGCTTTTGCGCAAATTGACGCAAACCTGGCTGAAGGATCTCGATCAAAATATTCAAAATGATTTGATGGCCGGCGAAGGCGGACTCGAAAGTGCGGAGCCCACCAAGGCAGCCCTCCGATTGGCATACACCGCCCAACAGACTCCTGAGCTGGAAAAACTGATTTTAGACACCGAACCGGCAGCTCTGTTAGAGACTTTGAATCAGTCGCAATTTCAAGATTTTTACCAGCAGGTCCTCGCCTACCTCGACCGATTTGGGTTCCGTTGCATGAGCGAAATGAAACTCGAGGAAATTGATCTTAACAGCGATCCATCATACCTTTTCGTCGTGCTTAAAAATTACCTCAAAAAAGGAAAAGTAGAATTACATAATGATGCGCGCGAAAAAGCGATGCGCGCCAATGCGGAAAACAAAGTGAGTGAGCACCTGAGTTCTGTTAAGCGCAAGGTCTTCTTCTGGGTGCTCAAGCATGCTCGAAAGGCTGTTAAAAACCGTGAGAACACTCGCTTCACCCGCACACGAATTTACGGTGTTGCTCGTTCTATTTTTCGAAACATTGGTGAAGACCTTTCCGCTCAAGGCATCCTCGAGAACCCACGGGATATTTTCTGGCTCACCATCGAAGAAGTCATTGGCCTATACAATGGCACACTCCCAACCCCAGATCTAAAGAAGTTTGTGGATCTTCGCCGTGAATCGTTCACTCACTACGAAGAAGATCCTGATCCACGCATTATGACCCGTGGACCCGTTTATTTTAAGAACACCTTCAATAAACAAACAGAAGTGACTCTCACTAAAGACGAAGATGCCGATTTGCAAGGTCTCCCTTGTTGTCCCGGCATCATCGAAGGCACCGTGAAGGTGATTTTAAATCCAACGGATAACCTAGAACTCAATGGTGAAATTCTTGTCACCGCTCGCACCGATCCAGGTTGGGTGCCGTTGTACCCATCGATCAGTGGCCTGCTCGTGGAACGAGGCAGTCTCCTTTCGCACTCGGCGATTGTGGCGCGAGAAATGGGCATTCCTGCGGTGGTCTCCATCCCGCAACTCACAAAAACTCTCAAAACGGGTATGCGTGTGCAGATTGATGGAAAGAAGGGTACGATCAAAATCCTCGAAAGTTAGAGGG
>JBILOD010000616.1:0-2511 GCA_044374645.1 Pseudobdellovibrionaceae bacterium
GTTGGTTCAAAGTTTAGCGAAAGCTCCACTTTCAGATGAGGAGCGAGCAGCCATTCCCCCTTCCAAGGGACTGCCACCAGTGTTTTCGATTTTGAACTCAGCTTGGACCACCAACGGAGCCACTCTTCCGCGAACGCGTTATGAATTTAGTGATGTCTTTCTCAAGGACCTAGCGGCATTTTATGATGTTTCCACACCCATTAGTTTGGACTTCAAAGCCAGTGCTTCGGCCGATGTCATCAATCAATGGACCAAAGAGGCGACCCATGGAATGATTCCTGAAATCATTGATGCTCAAACGCTCGGTGAGCTTTTGTGGTTGCTGGTGAACACGACTTATTTAGAAGCTCAGTGGGAGCGTGGGTTTTATCGCCTCAATGAAATGAGACCATTTCAACGGTTGGATGGAATGAAGGTGCCCGTGGCCATGATGAGCAGAAATGGGGAAGTGCCAGTGGCACAGGTGGGTCAAACAACGGTAGTAGAATTGCCCCTCAATCAAAGCACGATCAAGGCTTATTTGGTGGTGCCGGACAGCCCTGCAGGTTTTGTAAAGCTACAAAAAGGATCTGAGTCCATTTGGACAGAGGAGTTTTGGCAAAAGGCTTTTACAAATGTTGAATTGGGCGCGGTTCAGCTAATGATGCCTCCCTTTAAAGTTAAGGATCAAGTTCTTCTCGTTAAGGATTCAGCGCTCACCAAACAACTTGGGCTGAATTTTATGTTCCAAAATGACACTGATCTCACTCGCATGGATGGAATGGTTTCCCCACCATCGCGTGTTGGGATTATTAAACAAAATGCAAAAGTGGATTGGAATGATAAAGGTATTACCGCCGCCGCAGCGACTATTGTTGGGGGTGCTGAGCGCACAGGGTCTCCGTCTCCGATCGTCAAAGTTGTAGTGGATCGGCCATTTTATTTTGCTCTCTATGATCAGGCCTCGAAGAGCTTCTTATTTATTGGTCAAATTGTGGTACCCGCATTGGATTGAATATGGGGGCGGGCTCGAGATCATTAATGGGAGAGATACTGAAAGCGACACTGAGTAGATCAAGGGATCGAGAGCTGGATCTCTCCGTGCCATGATCTGGAACCCGGTTTGCATAAGCCCAGCTCCGTGGTTATTTTAACACCATGGAATCCTTTCAAGGAGCGGCTATGCATAGAGTTTCTAAGTCATTCTGGTCAGTTATTTTAGTTTCAGTTTTTTCGTCATTAGGCCTTCATGCGGCTGATGATGACAAAATTGGGGATTATTTCGAAAATCTTCCTTCCTCGGTTCGAGATTCGATCATTGAAGTGGCACAAGTGACCGTCCCGTCCTACCCCAACCGTCCAGTGGGGGTGGATATTGTGGATGAACTCAATATTAGCTGTCGAGGGTTGGCCGTTTATAGTCGTGATTCCAGCGGCAAAATTCAAAAACCCACGGTAAAGTGTAGCTATAGCCGCGAGGATAGCTTTGATGGAATGACCTCCAAATTTAAGTGTAAATTTCCGACGGCCGACGGTGGCAGCGTTAAAGCCAAGGTGAAGTATGCGAAATCACTCTCAGGAAGTGGCAAAGAGTTAGCTCCAGCGGCTTTGGTGTCGGGGCTTTCGCGATTGTTAGGTTTTGTGAGCGATGCGTATTGTCCTGCGGTGGTCGTGTGTGAAGGATGTAGTGCCGATCCGTGGAGTGAGATGAATCGTTCCTCTGCACCTCCCTTAGCCAATGTTGTTAATACGTTTGAGTACGCTGTGATTGAGGCAAAGGTTGAGGGACTCAAAGTGTCTGAGCCCCGCAATGGTGCGGCCAAACCTCTTGGTTTGGCTTGGGGTGATTTGGCAATGGTATCAGAGGGATTATCGGATTACGAAAAACATGCGCTTTTGGCGAATCGCGAAGCGCTGATGTTGTGGATGAACTTCATTTATCATGGCGATGCCGACACTCATAATAATCGTCTGATTTGTCAGCAATGGTCTATTCCCTCTGGGGGAACTCCTCGTTGCGAGCAATCCGTTGGTTATGTTCATGATTACGGAGATGCGTTTTTCAAAACGAATTTGACTAAATATCGCAATGTGACGGTTTTTCGTACGTCCTTGATTGAGGTTCCCCATCGTTGGTTTAATAAATGTGTTGGAACTCTTGGCGGAGGCGAGGGTGCAATTCGTGCCGCAGCCTACAGTGAAGAAGCTCGTTTGAACTTTCTGGATCGGTTTTCAAATATTTCGCATCAACAGTTGGTTGATTTCCTAACGCTCGCACAAGTGGATGCCATCAGTGGCAACAGCATTGATGAATGGATCGGTGAGTTCAATAAAAAGTTAGGCGAAGTTCGTAAATCCCGCTGTGACTCTCTTCGTTCTGGCGACACCGTTCTCTCGCGCTAGTTGGGGGGGGGGACATTTATAACAGGGAGGAACCAGCAACTCGCTGAATGCTCCCGACGTTTGGTAACCTCAGAATAAGGCATATTCTTTCGTAATGAAATCGATTCGGGCAAAATGCTCAGGCCGGTG
>JBILOD010000584.1:0-2668 GCA_044374645.1 Pseudobdellovibrionaceae bacterium
TAGTAGGTTTGTGAAGCATCAAGCACCCCCAAGAAAATGTCCCAAACACAAAGGCCGAGTTCATGGCCACGGCAATCCCGAATTGGTCGGTCAATACTCCAACTCCCAGATTCATTAAAATCACAAAAATCGACTGCAAACTGATCGTAAAACTAAAAATCGATGAAACTCTTCGTGGAAAGAGTTCGGCGGCGAGCGCCATCCCTAAAGGGTAAAATGGGGCCATGAAAAAACCACTTAAGGACAGGTAAATCGGGCTCACACGCAATCCAAGGATCAGCATCATCATTGAACCCAGTAGCGAAAGTAAAAGTGTTTTTTTGGTGCTGAGAGGCGGGTGGAAAAACGAAAATAGCAAGCGGCCTAAGAGCAAGAATACAAAAAAGTAGGTGAGATAATTACTGGCTTCACTTAAAGGTAAGTGTTGGTGTACTGTCAAATAGGTTGTCATGCGGGTGGAGATCATTAACTCAAGGGCTACATACGTTGAGAGAGTTAGCGCAAACAACCATTTTTGTTTAATTTCAAAGATAGAAAGTTCTGAAGTCGAGTGGGCAGGTGAACCTGCCTCTGTCACATTTATCAAATTCGTTTCAATAGTCGGGGACTTTAAAAAGGAACTGAAGCACAATAAGAAAATGATGAGACTGGCAAGAAGAAAAAGATATTTCCAGGGTATTTGGTGATGGGCAAATTGCGTGACAAGCAGCGGAGAGAGAAAAGATGAAAAACCATACATACTGTGCAAACCCGACAGGGCTTTTTGGGAGCTGCGTTTTGTTTCTCCTCCGCCTGTGACCGCCGTCACCAAAACATTTTGGGTGACAGCAAGAATGCCAAAGCCTGCACCAAGAATTGCGGCGCCTCCGAGGAGAAATGAAAATGTCGACGCTACGAAGAAGGCCAAGGTCCCTAAGGCCATCAAGAAAACCCCAAGTCGCCAAACTGAAAACGCTGAAGAGCGGCGAGAGAGGGAATGAGTATAATAACCACTTATAATTGAGAAAAGTGATGTGATAATGAAAAACCAAGAGCCTTGCGAATTAGAAATCGAAAAGGTTTTGAGAATCTCGGGAAATAACGTGCCACGCAAATTGTCGGCGAGACCAAGGCCAAAGAGACTTAGGTAGGTCATGGTGATGATGAAAAGGATGTTCTTTTGTTTCACTCAGATTACTTTCGTCAGAGGTTGTGAATTTCTCTTCATGTTTCGATGATGAATAAATACCTTGGAATGGACCATTAAGGAAGCCTTGCGGTAGGACCATGTGAGCATTGACGCGCTTTTTATCGGAGTTGAGAATCTAGTGCATGGTTAAATTTAAATTTATGTTTTTCAATATGATGATGGCATTGGTAGTAACGGTGGCGCACGGGGAAATGTTGGTTTTGCGTGCAGATTCTTGGTGCCCGTTCAATTGTAATCCAAAGGCCTTGCAGGCGGGATATATGATTGATATTGCCCGCGAAATTTTTAAGAAGAAAGGTATCTCCATTGATTATCAGTTGATGAATTGGGAAGAAGCAAAGAAGGCGACTTTAGGTGGTAAAGTGCAGGGCGTTGTGGGTGCATCCAAAGGAGATGGGGATTTTCTGTTTCCACAGGCTTCGTTGGGTAAGTATCGCAACTATCTGTTTTACCGGCCAAGCCAAAAAAAACAAAAACCTCGAACTCTCGATTCTCTGACTGATCTGGAAAACGTTAAAATTGGAGTCGTTAAGGATTATGCTTATGGTCCGGAAGCGGACCTCTTTATTCAGCAGCGCCCGGAACTCTTTGTAAAGGTATCAGGTGATGAACCCTTAGAGATATTGATAGAGATGTTGGAGTCTGGTAAAATAACCGCGCTTTATGAATGTCCACAAGTGTTTCTTTATAAATTAAAAAAGCTTAAAAAGAACTATGCAGATTTTCGTCGAGGAATGAGTTTCGATCAGGGAGAGGACGGACTCTATATCGCCTTTTCCAAAAAAGATTCAAAGGCCAAGCAATATGCAGACATTCTAGACCAAGGGCTACGTGAAATGCGTCAATCGGGGCGTTTGATGCGTCTTTTAGACAACTATGCTCTTACCGATTGGGAATGATGATCATTCAGGGGATTGCGACGAGAGTAATCAACAAAACTTCGCACAAGAATTCTTGACCAAGCCTCATTGAGTTTTCGAAAATAAACAAAGTCAATTGACAAGGCGAGCAAATATTCAAAATTTTTGGTTCGAAGAGGAGCCGCATGGAATTAATTCCTAATTATACCTTATTGCAAGTGCTTGGTGAAGGTCCTCAATCAAGTGTCTATAAGGGTTACTACAAAAATATGCCACATCGCCTTCTAGTCATTAAGGCATTAAAAACTGGCTTGTTAACCGACAGTCAGAGAAAATACTTTCGCCAAAAAGTTGAGCATTTAAAAGTGCTGGATGACCCTCGGTTGTTAGTACCACTGTCGTTTCAAGATAAATGGGATATTCCGTTTATTACCCGTGAGTATTTCGATGGAATCCCTCTGGACCAGTGGGTTAGATCAAAAGGCACAGTCACCTTAGAAGATTTTTTAACCATTGCATGCACAATGGCAGAATTGCTCGAAAAAATTCATCATGCCGGTATTATTCATGGGGGTATTAAACCTCACAATATCTTAATCAATCCTGAAAATCTTGAGCT